>JAZUBN010000046.1:0-1462 GCA_045638565.1 Oscillospiraceae bacterium
GACTTCTTTTAAGCCTCGTTCTCGTAGAGGGAGGTGGCGGGGAAGCCGTCGGAGGGAGCGAAAATTATTCAATCCGTGACAAAGTCACACCATATATCCGCAAGGCGGAATATAATCAGATTGAATAAACGGGAGCGGCAAGCGGCTCCCCTACGGAATAGTTTTTCGTGGATAATTCTGTAGGGTGCGGCGCCCTCGACGCACCTCCCACAGATACTGTAGGGGCGAGCATTGCTCGTCCGCCTAATAAATCCGTGACAAAGTCACACCATATCGTTCCGCAGTAACATATCGCATTTATATATCGCATCCACAGGATATATCGCGCACAAAGTGCATATCGCGTTTACACCTCCCCCTATTTATTCAAAAAAACTATTTTACACTTCCCTTTGTTGGTGGTATAATTAAAATAGAATATTATGGGCTGCGGCCTGTCAAATGGGGAGGCTTTTACTATGGAATACGAAGGAAGAATCTGTCGCTCACCTATGGAGCGAAGCGCTTATATGCTGCCTGTGGCGGTGGGATGTTCCTACAACGCCTGTCTTTTCTGCGGTCTTTTCAAGCATCTTAAATACCGCGAGCTTCCTCTCGCGCAGATTGAGGAGGAAATCGGCCGTGTTGTCAAGGCTAACGGCAATCCTGAAACAGTCTTTCTCGGCGACGGCAACGCTTTCGGCATCGATTATGAGAATATGAAGTATATTCTCCGCCTTATAAAAAGCAGTTTCACCAACTGCAAGCGCATCCATATGGATGCGACTGTCACCGATATTTCAAAGAAAACCGATGAACAGCTCAAGGAAATGTATGATTTAGGCGTCCGTCTGCTCTATCTCGGCATCGAAACAGGGCTTGACGATGTTCTTGTGCTTATGAACAAGGACCATCACACGATGGAGGAGGCGAAAATACAGATTGAACGCCTTCACAAGGTGGGCATCGACTATGCCGCTCATATTATGACAGGTATCGCAGGCAAGGGCAGAGGCATTGAAAATGCCGAGGCTCTGGCAAAGTTCATCAACGAAACACGCCCGACTAAAATCTGCAATTTCTCCATTTTCATCCACGGCAAGGGAAGTATGAGAAATCTTCTCGAATCGGGCCGATTCGTTCAGGCCACCGAATACGAAAATGTGGTCGAAGGCCACCGTCTGCTCCAGCTTATCGAGGTGCCGACATATATCGACAATATGCATGACCTGCTCGAGTTCCGCGTAAGAGGCAATACTGCCCAGGACAAGGCAAAAATGCTGAAAAAATATGAGGATTATATCGCCTCATTCCCTGAGGAAGATAAGAATTTCGCCCCTGTGATGGATTGGTAAAACCGCCATCAAGGCGAAGCGAAAAATGAATAATTGTGATGTGATAAATCACATTTGTAAACGGGAGCAGCAAGCGGCTCCCCTACATAATCCGTCGGAGACACCTCGATTGCCATAAGGCAATCACC
>JAZUBN010000047.1:0-4224 GCA_045638565.1 Oscillospiraceae bacterium
GCACCTCCCCTTGCACAGGGGAGGCAAAATATACATAATCTGCACAAACAGTATCATTTTCATTGACTTTACATTATATAATATGCTATGATAAATGTATAAAAACTAAACTGAAAGGAATACTCGCACTATGATTTTCAAAATGGTAAACTCCTGCCCACAGAATGTGGACACAATCATCCGTTACAACAAGTTTGACGGTCCTATCAACTTCTCCTGCCCTGTTCTTCAGGAAGCTTTCGACAACGCTTATGGCGGTGACGACCTTAAGCTCCAGCCAGGCACAATCAAGAACCTCCGCCTCAAGGTGGCTGACAAGTTCGTAAACCTCATCATCGTTGGCTTTGACTGCTCTGTCGGCGAAAAGGCTCTCGACGTATTCAAGAAGGCAACTCTCAAGGTTGGCACTCTCCTCAACGAAATGAAGAGCGAAGTTATCTTCTGGGATAAGTTCACAGGTATGTACTTCCTCGAAAAGAACGAAATCGCTCGTCAGATGACAAGCCTTCTCCCACTCTGTGACTATGCTTTCGACAAGTACATGATCAAGAAGGCTGATTATACAAACAAGGAAATCCACGTTTACGCTGACGAAGACATCTCCAAGGGTCTCATCGAAGGCGAAAACATCGCTAAGGGCATCATGATCGCACGTGACCTCGTAAACGAACCTGCTGAAGTTCTCACACCTGCTGAAATGGCAAAGCGTGTTACAGAATTCGGTAAGGAATTCGGCTTCGAAGTTGAAGTATTCGATAAGGACGCTTGCGCAGAAATGGGCATGAATGCATTCCTCACAGTTGGTCGTGCTTCTGTAAACGAACCAAAGCTCATCGTTATGCGTTATAACGGCGGCGAAGGCGTTGCAAAGGGCGTTATCGGCAAGGGTCTCTGCTATGACTCCGGCGGTCTCCACCTCAAGCCAGGCGCAGGCATGGATGCTATGAAGGGCGATATGGCTGGCTCCGCTGCAGTTATCGGTGCAATGTGCTCCATCGCTATGAACAAGCTTCCTAAGAACGTTGTTACAGTTGTTGCAGCTTGTGAAAACGTAATCGACGGCAAGGGCTACAGAAATGGCGATATCGTACATACAATGGCTGGCAAGAGCGTTTATGTTGCAAGCACAGACGCAGAAGGCCGTCTTACACTTGCTGACGCTATCACATACATGGTTCGCAAGGAAAATGTTGATTCCATCATCGAACTTGCAACTCTCACAGGCTCCTGTGCAGGCTTCTTCTCCAACGTTTGCTGCGGCGTTCTCACAACTGATGATGCTCTCTTCGAACAGCTCAACTCCAAGAGCTTCCTCTCCGGCGAAAAGTATGCTCGTCTCCCTGTATTCGATGAATACCGCGAATTCATCAAGTCTGACATCGCAGACCTTTATAACTCCTCCACAAACGGTGCTGGCGGCATCTGCGCTGGTCTCTTCCTCGACGAATTCAAGGAAGACAAGCCATTCATCCATATGGACGTTGCTGGCGTTACATTCAATAAGACTAAGAAGGACGGTCTTGCTGCAGGCGGCACAGGCTTCGGCGTAAAGTCTGTTTACAATTACATCAAGGGTTAATTCTTTAATTTAAGCTGAAAAGCCACCCAAAAGGGTGGCTTTTTTATGTTTTAACCTTGAAAATCGGTATTTTAAGGAGTATAATTGATACATAATTATTTTTCACAAGGGGGAAAAATTATGCCAAACCTCGCTGATTATTCACTGGCTGACATAAATAAGTTCAATCTTCTTGGAGATTTTCCTCAGGACTTCAAAACTGCCTGTTCGAGTGCAGACCTCGAGCTTTCGCTTGTATTTTCTGAGGCAAATTCCAACGGCAAAGCCATTTCCATCGAAGACTTCAATCTGAGCGAACGCCTTCTCACTGCAACCTATAAGTTCCAGCTTACTGCTCTTATGGCAAACCGCACAATTTCTGCCAATGCGCCGGGCAATTTCGGTCTTTACGGATACCTTGAAGAAATGGCATCCCATTTTGACAAGGGTGAAAATTTGAATGAGCTTGGAAACGTTGCTCTTTTTGTCAAGTGCATTCAGAACTCCGTCGAATTTCTTGCAGAAAACCTTTCCGCCTTTGCAAAAAAGACTGAACTGAGCGAAGAAGTAACATATTATGTTTCGACACAAATCACCGAAGCAAAGGAATATTACGACCATGCTGACAAGGTCTTTGCAGAGTTTGTTGAAAAATGTGCTGAGAAAAACGTAAAGGAAGAAAAAATATCCGATGCTGAGAAATCTCTCAAAATGCTCACTTCTCTTTCACTTTACGAAACCTCCCGTCTTGTCTACAACGAAAACTATGACTTTGTTGACTCTGTTCTATTTCACATAGGCCTTCATCCGCTCGAGAATGATAAGGATGCCGTATACTCTTTTGAAAAACTGATGATTCTCGACAATATCGGTTATGTACAATGGGTTGCCTTTGACCTCCATGAACATCTCGAGGCTAATGGTGCCTTTGATGCAAATGGCAACATCAAAAAATATATCGGCATGACCGGTTATAAATACGACGAGCTCAAGGGGGCTTCTGAGCGTACTTTCAAAGACCTTTCTCAAATTAAAAGCTATATTATCGAAGCAGATGACCTCATTTCAGCTATTGGCTATATTCTCTCTGCTTTGAAATATATCAACGAGCACTACGTCTTCCTCGCTAACTACAGAGGAATGGAAGAAAAGCTGGGCAATCCTCCTGATTCATACATACAGATGCTGATTAAATATTACAACAGTCTTTATCGCAGTTTTATCCGCGTATATAATCGTCTGTTGATACAGTATCTTTCCGATATGAAGCCTGATGTGAATGGCGTCTACAACAAATATAAAGACATCATCGGTCATGAAGCTGCAAAAGCCAAGGCAAAATGTTTCGAAAAGGAAGATGCGAAAAAGCCTGCTGAAAAGCCAAAGACCACTACAGTTTCCAAGCCAAAGACCACCGTTGCTCCACCTAAAAAGCCTGCACGCACAGCTGCTGACGAAAAGAAAATGCGTGATTTGTCGGCTTCTGCCGCATATAAAATGGCTGACGATGCATCTGTTACAGACAAGCAGCGCAATGATTACATCGATAATCTCGTCAGCTATGCCGCTGACACAAGCTATGCCGACACCTCCATCGACCTCAGCGAAAAGGCGCTTCTCATCGGCAGAAAGAGCCATTATAAGTGCGATTCATCCATCAAAAATCTCATTAATCGCCTGAAATACAAGAATTGCATCACCAAGGACAACCGTGTTTCGGGCACATTGGCAGGTACTCTCGGCAGCGCATACGCAAGCTGTGTAACCAGCCGCGGAAAGACACCTTACATTGGCAGCTCTGCAAGATATACCACATCCGCCCTTTCCATCGCTCTCTGCCTGATTTTCATCGGGTATATCTGGTTTGTAAATTATGAAAACGTCCAATGGCTTGGCACAGCTAATATGACCAAGCTTCTCATCCTTGCAGGTCTCGGCATTATTTGCGGCATATTCACAGGCGGCGCAAAAAAGATAATTTCCAACCTTGTCACAACGGGTGTCGTCTTCACAGTTGGCGCTATCGTAACAGACGTGCTCGATTTCAGCCAGATTGCCCAGGACAGAACTATTCTCACAGTTTCCGCCCTTATTTTCGGCTTCAATGCCTTCGTATCAATGGCTGAAAACACACGCGGCTCCATCGAAGGTGCAAAACGTAAGAATGCAGAAAATACAGCAAAGCTTAAGGACAACATCGCGGGAAATATTCAGTACGCAAATGCGATGATTGAAACTCTCGAGCCAATGCGCTCAAAGTATGCCGATGCGGCTGTGCTTATTGATTACTATAAGACAGTCAAAAAGGCATTCGAAAATATCAAAGTCTAAATCAAAAAAGACCTCCATCAGAGGTCTTTTTTTATGTGAATTTTTAATTTATTTTCCCATTTTATTACAGTTTTCATTCATTTTCATCTTAATATTTTCTTAATAAATATCATATAAAGACTGCTGTATTGTGCTGAGTACCAAAACTCTTGATATTATGTATTTGCACAAAGGGGATAAAATCTTCTTGTGCCAAAAAAATATTTTATGGAGGATTCTCACATGAGAACAATGAACAAGATCGTTGCTCTTTCTCTTGTACTTGCTATGGCTCTCTCTATGATGGCTTCTGCTGCAAGCTTCAAGGATCAGGCAACAATTAACGCTGATCTCAT
>JAZUBN010000048.1:0-5676 GCA_045638565.1 Oscillospiraceae bacterium
CCTTCTACACCAAGTTTATTTTCCTTTGAAGGAGTGATTTTTCGTTTTTCTTTACCAATGATGTCAGGAATATAGGCGTTGTATACCTTTCCGCCTGCGCAAATATTTCTTATGAAGTTTCGGATAACAAAGCCTGCTCCATCACTGTCAGTAAGAATGATAATTCCGCATGTATCTGCCAATTTTCTTATATATTTTTGCTTTGCTTTGTCACTGAATATTCCAAATCCCTCTGTTGCCACGATTATAGTATCATATATGTTTGAAAGACGGATTTTATCATACTTTCCTTCAACAATTATAGCCTGAGAGAGTTTTTCTTTCATTATTTGCCCTCCTGAGCCAAAGAACAGAGTAAAAGAAACAATTTTCGTTCATTATCCGGAATATTGCTCTTCATTTCGAGATCATTCTCATAGCAGGCTTTAACGGCTTTTCGCGCCCAGTCAAGAGTACATTTTTTAGCAGATTTACACAGAAGAGACGCAGGATATTTGGATTTGAAGCCACAAAGTTTTGCAATGTAGTCTTCATTTTTACCACAATTTAATGCAAGTTTAGCCATATACAAGCGACCTAATTGTCTTGAAAGAACAGCATTTATTGCAATTGGCTCATATCGAAGCTTTATAAGCTTATCCAGAATTTCAAGTGCTTCCTTATGTTTTTTCGAAGTAACCATTTCCCCCAGGTCAAAAATTTGTGCTTCAAGTGTAGGAGACGCAAGTAAATCTATATGTCTTTTTTGTATTTCATCAGTATTTGTACCACTGGCAATCTTTTCGATTTCACTTATGAGATTAACCATAAGATCACCGCAAAGAAACATAAGATATTCTGCATTTTCAGTTGAAATAGTTTTATTCCACGACTTGAAACGACGCTTTATCCACGCCACAAGATCAGAACGGGCTGCGCGTTCAATATTGCATACAATACCGTTTTTATCAATAATCTTCCATATAGTAAGTCTTTTGTCTAGTTTATATTCAGATGATGAATAATAGAAAACAACTGTGAGATAATCAGGAATATCCGCAAGCAATTTAGGAAGCTTTTCCTTCATATTTTCATTGAGTTTTGCTATATCAAGATCATTTATGACAAGGAGTTTGCGCGAGGACATCATCGGTAAGCCGTCAAAAAATCCTTCGATTTCTTCGGCAGATGTACTGTCTGCTTCACATACTAATGTATTGAAATCCGGGAATCCATCATTTTCAAATGCAGTGATTATCTGTGATTTATAATATTCGCGCAGATAAGACTCTTCACCGAAAAGAAAATAAAGTCTTTCGAACTCATTGTCTGCTATATTCTTTTTTAATGTATCAATGTTGGACATTGTTAACCTCATATTGGCAGGATAAGTGTTATATCTTCCCTGCTGGTTTGTGTTATAGTGATATCTTCGATGTTGTCAAGCCACGAAGCATATTTTGTATTACATAATATAATTTTTTCAAGAGATGGAAATGCGTTGATTTTCTCTTCGAATCTGCTCATATAATAAAGATCTCCGATAACAACTATATCAGCATCTCTGACTGGATTAAGTTCAAAATACTCATCAAGTCTGTTCTCTGTTATAGACGGCAGCCAGAGCAGATCGGTTTCGCCAATTCTGACAGTTATGACACCTTCGTTATATGGTAAAGTTTCAAAATGCAGAGAAATGTTTTCTGATGAAGTAGAATTGTTTTTATAACGAATATATTGCAGAGGATATTCTTTACGTGTATAATCAGATCCATATATTCTGCATTCAGGGTATTTATCCTTGACTTTCATTGCTCCGGTGATATTGGCTTTATTCATTTTTGATATAAATAAAGCATCAGGAGAAGTATTATATTCAAACAGTTTGTTTTCTATATAATTAAGTGTATTGCTGCTGTTACCATTACCGCCGCCAAGAATATATGTTTCGTCTTTTGTGTGAATAAAAGCCATTGGCTGATAGTTTACAACCTTTATATCAATAAAACAATTAGACTGTTCAAACACATAATTGTTGTAGGAAAATACACAAACAGCGGTAACACCTGCAAGAATAAAAATCCATAACTTTTTATGTATTATAAAGTATAAAAGTGAGATAATTGCAATGAAAATAAGCAGCGGATAGAGATATTCAGCAGAAGTTCTGACCGAAGCAAATGGTATATCAGAGAATATTTCGTTCACATACAGTATAAGCTTTGAAAGTGGAACAACAAGATACTTTGAAATAATTACAGATGCAGATGAAGAAATATTCCATACAATATAATTTGCAATGCTTAGCACAAGCAATATAGATGATGGAATAACTACGAATATATTACTTATAACGGAAATAAGTGAAAGTCTGGAAAAGTACCTTGCCGAAATCAGATTTGAAAAGACTATTGCTGAAAAAGAAATAGCTATAGAAGTAAGTAGTGCATAAATCGGTTTGCAAATGATGTTTCTGCCATTTACAATAGCTTTTATTCTTCTTTCAATTACAGGATATATTACAATAATGCCGAAAACCGATGCAAAAGATAATAAAAAGCTTATGTTATGAATGGAAAAAGGATTTACTGCCAATATAATATACATAGCAAGAAAATAAGAAGTATATACATTGTAATCGCGCTTCATAAAGAATGCCAGCACAAGCATAAAACTCATGATTACAGCTCTCATTGCTGATGGAGAAAATCCACTGATGAAAGTATAAGCAATTATCATTGGAAGACCAATAATGCTGCCTGCTTTTCTGCCGAATATTTTCATGCAAAATGCAAGTAAGACTGACATATGTAAACCTGAGACAGCGATAATATGTGCAGTACCGCTGATTGAGAAATTATTGCGTAATTCCTCATCCATATTCGACTTGTCACCTGTCAAAAGAGCTTTGACAAGTCCGCCGATATTATCCGGATATGTATTGCAGTAACTATCTATATTGAATTTCAGTTTATCACCGACAGATAACTCACGATGACGACGATATGCATCATCTGTATATCCTTTAAGAAAAATACGCTGACCTAAATTATAATCGCTGTTTGAATAATATAACTTAACATCAGCTTCTATATTGTCACCAATAAACAATGGCTTATCTGTATTTTCAATATAAATAATGGATTTATGGACATTACCATCTAAAACTATATCACCCACAACAGATATATAATCATCAGTATGTGATGCTATACGATCAATATTCATATTTATCCGTATTTTATTTGCATATATATCTTTTGTCGGAATATAGTCATTAGTATATGTATAATTAAAAAATAATGTTGAAATCAATACAGAAAGACCTATTGAAAAAACAGTATTACTTTTTCTGATTATCAGACATCCGACCAAAGAAATAATTCCCGCTATAATCAAAAGGTTTTTCAAAATATCTGTATTGATCAGTTCAACATTAAATGCAAGTATGGTTAAAACTGCCGATCCTGTTATCATGAAGATGAGGAGCGGCAGTTTATTCATTTTTCTTATTACAGATAACACTTAACCAATCTTGGCTTCAAGTACCTTGCCGCCAATAAGATGGAAGTGAATATGGTTTACAGACTGGCCTGCATCAGCACCATTGTTTGTTACAACTCTGAAGCCATCTGCAATGCCCATTTCCTTTGCAATCTTAGGGATAATTTCAAAGATATGAGCAATAACACTGCTGTTTTCAGCTGTTACATCTGCTGCACCATTCATTGTATGTGCCTTAGGAATAATAACAACATGAACAGGAGCTACAGGCTGAATATCATTGAATGCGAGGATGAGATCATCCTCATAGACCTTTGATGAAGGAATTTCACCGTTTACGATTTTACAGAAAATACAGTCCATAATTTATCTCCTATTTATTAATCTGTTTTTCAACAATATTATTTACAGTTTCAAGAGCTGCTTCGAGCATTTCTGGCTTGGAGCCACCAGCCATAGCGCTGTCTGGACGGCCACCGCCGCCACCGCCGCACATCTTAGCAATTTCCTTGAGGATATTACCAGCGTGAGCGCCAGCCTTGACAGCATCCTTACCACATGCTGCAGCAAAGTTGATCTTGCCTTCTGCATTTACAGTTGCAAGTACGCAAACTGTATCAGATGCCTTGGACTTGATAGCGTCTGTAAGACTTCTGAGAGCATCAGGTGTGGAATTGTCGATCTTTACAGAAATAACCTTAAGATCGCCTGCAGACTTGCTGTAATTGAAGAGATCCACAGCCATCATGGAAGAAATCTTGCTATCGAGCTGTTCAATCTTGTGCTGCTGTTCCTTCATTTCAGCCTGAAGCTGTACAGCTCTTCTCTGCATATCAGCTGGAGTTGTCTTGAGTGCATCAGCAACAGAATGGATGAGGTTAGCCTGTTCTCTCATATAATTGAGAACGCCTTCGCCTGTTACAGCTTCGATACGTCTTACACCGGCAGCAACGGAAGATTCAGAAACGATCTTGAACATACCAATCTTTGCGATATTATCAATATGAGTACCGCCGCAGAGTTCGATGGAGAAATCGCCCATCTTTACAACGCGAACCATATTGCCGTACTTTTCACCGAAGAGAGCCATAGCGCCCATTTCCTTAGCTTCAGCAATAGGCATTTCCTTATTGAGAACAGCAAGACCTTCTCTGATCTGTTCGTTTACAACATCTTCTGCCTTAGCAAGTTCTTCAGATGTAACTGCGGAGAAGTGTGTAAAGTCGAATCTGATTCTGTTTGGTTCAACAAGAGAACCAGCCTGCTGAACGTGTGTACCAAGTACACGTCTGAGAGCTTCGTGAATAAGGTGAACAGAAGAATGTGCGCCCATAATAGCTTTTCTGCGCTTTACATCAATCTGAAGTGTAACTTCATCATTTACAGAAAGCATACCGCTTTCAACATTGCAGATGTGAAGGAACTTGCCGTCAGGAGACTTCTTTGTGTCAACAACATTGAGCTTGCAGTTATCTGTGAAGATAACGCCTGTATCACCGATCTGACCGCCGCTTTCGCCGTAGAATGGTGTAGCTTCGACAATAATTGTTGAATCTTCACCTTCAACTGCTTCGTTAGCGAAAGCATTTTCCTTAATAATAGCAACAACCTTGGACTTGTATTCGTGATATTCATAGCCTACAAATTCTGTAGCAGCGATTTCCTTGAGGGAAACACCGTCTGCTTCCCAGCCAGGAATGTTAGCATCTGCTCTTGCCTTCTTAGCTCTTGTCTTCTGTTCCTGCATTGCCTTTGCAAAGCCTTCTTCATCGACTGTGAGGCCCTTTTCGGAGAGAATTTCAATTGTAAGGTCAATTGGGAAGCCATATGTGTCGTAAAGCTTGAATGCATTATCACCATTCATAACCTTTTCGCCTGCGTCAGCCATTTCTCTGAGCATATCATCGAGAATGGAAAGACCGGATTCAAGAGTCATATGGAAGCGTTCTTCTTCCATGGAAATAACCTTCTTGATATATTCCTGCTTTTCAACCAACTGTGGGTATGCCTTTTCGTTGCACTTGATAACTGTATCGCAAACTTCTGTGAGGAATGGTCTGTCAATACCGATGAGCTTGCCGTGTCTTACAGCACGTCTGAGAAGACGTCTGAGAACGTAGCCTCTGCCTTCATTGGAAGGAATTACGCCGTCAGAAATGAGCATTGTTGTACTTCTGATATGGTCTGTGATAA
>JAZUBN010000049.1:0-4520 GCA_045638565.1 Oscillospiraceae bacterium
AAACTGCAGAACAAAAAGGCCTAAAGCTAAAAGCGCATAGGCCGCGTATTTGAAAAATACCTTGTTTCGCTGCATAGTTTTTCCTTTTTTTGATGGGTAAAAATGAAATTTGCAGGGGACGGCAAAGCCTCGGCGGTCCGCCTGGATAAATGAAGAGTGAAAAATGAAAAGTGAATAATTGTGGTGTGACGGAGTCACATTGGATAGAAAATTCACTCCCTCAGTCAAAACCTGCGGTTTTGCCAGCTCCCGCCGGGGTCCCCGAACAGCCTGCTGTTTGGGGTGGCTCTCTGAGGGAGCCGAGAGGTGCGAACTTAATAAATCCGTCGGAGACACCACGATTGCTGAAAAGCAATCACATCACTCGCAGAGTGTCTATAAAATGTGAGCTTGCCTCACACACAAGGGGTCCAGGGGTGTAACCCCTTGGTCATCGTGATCAAACTGCGTGAACAGTTTGGGCATTTTGCTTCTTTTGTGCAAGCATAAAGAAGTCGTCGAAGACGCGCCAGGACTTTAGTGGTGGCGAGAAGGTTTTAGATTTAATCAAAGCTTAACTCTGTAAGCGGTGCGTCGAGGGCGCCGCACCCTACATTTTGTAGGGACGAACAATGTTCGCCCCTACAAAATGTGACTTGTCACACCACAATTTTTCACTATTCACTATTCACTTTTCATTTATCCACACGGTACGTCATAAATGCCGTACCCTACTAACTATCAACTAATATACGGAGGTTTTTTATATGCCAATCTGGTTAGCAATAATTATGGGCATTGTTCAGGGCTTCACAGAGTTCCTGCCTGTGTCTTCTTCGGGGCATCTCGCTCTTGTACAGAATATCGTCGATTTTGAAGCCTATATGAGCTCGCATATCGTGTTCGATATCGCCCTTCACTTAGGCACTCTCGTCTCGGTTGTGATTGCATTCTGGGACGATATCAAGTTCCTCTTTGTATCGGGCATCGACTGGCTCCGTCACGGCCTCAAGGTGGAAAAGCACGAGGGCAGAAACACAGTTTTCATGCTCTTCATCGCAACACTCCCTCTTATCGTGGCATATCTTCTCAAGGATAAGATTGAAGCCGCATTCCAGAATCCTGTTCTTATCGGCTTTGCCCTTTTGTTCACAGCCACAATTCTTTGGCTTTCCGACAGAGTCACAGGCGGCAAAAAGACAGGCGGCACAATGGGCATCAAGGATGCTCTCATCATCGGTATTATGCAGTGCATCGCCGTTCTTCCGGGCGTTTCCCGTTCGGGCTCCACAATGACAGCAGGGCTTTTCACAGGTCTCAAGCGAGATTTCGCCGTAAAGTTTGCCTTCCTGCTTTCCATCCCTGCAGTATTGGGCGCAACTGTCACAAGTATTCCTGATGTACTTGCAATGACATGGACAGGCAACGATGTTATGACATTCCTCATCGGCATTGTATGTGCCGCTGTTTCCGGATATTTTGCCATCTTTATGGTGCGTAAGATTGCGGCAAGCAAGAATTTCAAGTATTTCGCATATTACTGCGCAGCAGCAGGTACTCTCGCTATCATTCTCGGCATGATGGGCATTTTGTAAAGGTAAGATAATAACAAAAGCACTCCGTAGGGGGTGCTTTTTTGTTTGCGGACGAGCGATGACCTTGCCTCCCCTGTGTAAGGGGAGGTGTCTGCCAACTGGCAGACGGAGGGGTTGTCAACCTATGAAATGTGACTCTGTCACACCGCAATTATTCACTTTTCACTATTCACCATTCATTTATTAACGCAGGACGTTGACAAGCACCGCCCCCTACAAAATCACATCAAAAAACACACCCCGAGAGGTGTCTTTTATCTTTATTTTGGCTGTTCGAGGACGTATGAATTGGAAAGGTCATGTCTGCCGTTTTTGTGGAGTACATAGCCTTCATAATAATCATTCATACCGTAATACTTTTCCTGTGTATAAAGCGGAATTACAGGGGCATCATTCATGATAATCTCCTGCGCCTCCTTATAGAGCTGACTGCGCTTTTCATCGTCATATTCAGCTCTCGCCGCCTCAAGAAGCTTGTCCACTTCAGCATTCTTATAACGGCTCTTGTTGCCTGCGCCCGGTGTCACACTGCTGTGGAAAAGGCTGTAAAGTGTGGCATCGGTATTGCCCGGCACACCGTGATTGAGAATTACCATATCAGCCTTGCCGTTGTTTGCCTGGTCGAGCACTGTCGCCTTCTCAATGAGATTTACCTCAAGCTCGACACCGATGGAGGAAAAGTCGGACTGTAATACAGTTGCCGCCTTGTTGTGGCTGTCGCCGTGGACATACATATTTGCCTTGAAGCCGTCCGGATAGCCTGCTTCGGCAAGGAGAGCCTTGGCCTTTTCAACATCGTATGGATAAGGATTTATCGCTGTATTTGCATCCTTCCAATCGACAGGAAGCATAGTATTAGCCACTTCGCCGTGTTCTTCAAGAACGACAGTCTTAATCGACTCCTTATCAGCGGCATAAGAGAGAGCCTGACGGACCTTGAGATTGTCAAACGGAGCCTTTTCTGTGTTGATGGAAACATAGGTAACGTCGGTCATCAGCAGGCTTTCAGCCTTGAGCTTCTTGTTTGTCAGCACAGCTTCAACGTCGGTCGGCTGAACCATATAGGAAAAGTCGATATGCCCTGCCTTGAGCTGGACATTTCTCATAGTGCCTTCAGGGATGATTTTGATGGAGATTGTATTGGTAAACGGCTTGCCGCCCCAGTAATCTTCAAAGCCTTCAAAAATGATATAGTTGTTCTGCATCCATTCCTGCAGCTTCATAGCACCTGTACCGACAGGATTGATGCCAAACTTATCGCCATACTCATTAACAGCCTTTTCGCTGACGATTGATGCTGTAACACCCGAAAGAGCCGCCATAATTTCGGCAAAAGGCTGCTTGAGAATAACTTTCGCTGTATAATCGTCCACAACTTCCACAGAATCGAGTGCCCAGAGGGAACCCATAACGATAGGGTTGGAAGCAGCTCTCTCAAGAGAGAACTTGACGTCACTTGCCTTCATTTCCTCGCCGTTATGGAACTTTACACCCTTGCGGAGATGGAAGAGGATTTCGGTATCGGATGTTCTTTCCCAGCTTTCGGCAAGGGATGGAATGAAGTCCAGATTTTCGTCCTGCTTTACAAGGGATTCATAGATATGGCCTGCCGCACGGACCGAAATCTCATCATTGATAGCGTGAGGGTCGAGGCTTGCAGCATCCCATTCTTCGCCCACTGTGATGTCAGGGCGCTTTATCATATCTTCACGGCTGACCTTCTCCTGCTGTGCGCAGCCTGTGAATAACGAAAGGCTCATAGCAAGAGCCAGTATTAAACTGATATACTTTTTCAATGCAGTTTCTCCTGTGGTGATTTAGTCTGATTCAATAATTATACTATATAAAATAATATAAAGCAAGGCGAAAGTGTAAATATTCGATAAATGTGATATGTTATAAATGCCGTACTGCATCCGTAGGGTGTGGTGTCCTCGACACACCGCAAATTAAAAAGCACTCCTTACGGAGTGCTTTTTATATAAGATTCGCTTAGTTCTTAATCTTTCTGAGGTTGAGAACGCCGATAGCGCCTACAACGATGAAGCCGATAATAACAGCGATCTGGCCAGCTGGTGTTGGGCCTGCAGCAGAGGAAGCAAGACCGAAGTTATGGCAGAATGCTGCGCCTACGAAGAGGCCGAGAACTGTAACGGAAGCGTCGGAAGAACCTGTGCCGGAGAGAACGAGCTGACGGATTGGGCAGCCGCCTGCGAGAGCGGAAGCAAAACCAACGAGAGCGAGGCCGAGGAAGTTCCAGAGCCAATCTGTATGAGCAACTGGCTGATCAGCAAAGCCCATATTGAACTTGCCAACGATGATCATACCAACGAGAGTTGCTACGAATACGCCGATTGTACCGATGAAGAGGTCAAGGTTTCTGTAAAGGAATACATCGCGGAAGCCGCCAACCATACAGAAACGGCTGCGGTTAGCAAGAACACCAACAACGAGACCTGCTACGAGAGCGATAGCGAGTGGAGCACGTGCTGCGCCAGGGCCTTCTGTGGAGAAGAAGATGAATGCTGGAGCTGCGATGAGGAGAACGAGGTTCATAACGTTGATAGCTGGCATCATCATACCTTCGAGCTTGCCCTGTTCCTGTGTCTTGCCGAGGGAAAGGTTGAAGCCCTTGCTGAGGAAGAATACGCCGATCATAACACCAACGATGAAGCCGATGATACCTGCGATTGCATTGAGGTCACCACCTGCGAGACGGAGAACCATACGGAGTGGGCATCCCAAGAACATGAGAGCGCCGACCATTACGAAGAAGCCGAGAATGAATCTTGTAACAGGAGCGGAACCACCCTGTGGCTTATAGTCCTTCATGCAGAGGGACATAATGAATGAACCGAGTACGAGACCGATGATTTCTGGTCTGATGTACTGAACAACAGCTGCACGGTGAAGACCGAGAGCACCAGCTGTGTCACGGATGAAGCA
>JAZUBN010000050.1:0-1872 GCA_045638565.1 Oscillospiraceae bacterium
TTGAATTTTGCATAAAAAAACCCGCCATCTCTGGCGGCTTTTAAATTTAAACAAGCCTCCCTTGCAAAGGGGGCTGTCACGAAGTGACTGGGGGATTCTTATTCAATGCATCGCAGATACTATAATGTTCCGAAGGAACAATTCATTTGCGAAGCATTACTTGCCGATGATTTCCGAGCCGATTTCGATAATCTTGAGGAAATCCTGAGCCTTGAGAGATGCACCGCCGACGAGAGCGCCGTCGATGTCATACTGTTCAAAAATCTCACGGGCATTGTTTGCATTGAGAGAGCCGCCATAGAGAATGCTTACAGCGCGTGCAGCCTTTGCTCCGTACATTTCGCGGAGACAGGTTCTGATTTCACGGCATACTTCCTGAGCCTGCTCAGGAGTTGCTGTTCTGCCTGTGCCTATTGCCCATACAGGCTCATAAGCGATAACAATCTTCTTGAGCTGAACAGAATCGATGCTGGAAAGAGCAATCTTGATCTGTCTGCGGATAACTTCGATAGTTACACCGAAGTTTCTCTGGCAGTTTGTTTCGCCCACGCAAATGATAGGCTTGAGACCGGAGAGAACTGCAGCAGTAGTCTTTTTAGCTACGATTTCGTCTGTTTCGCCGAAGAACTTTCTGCGTTCGGAATGACCGACGATAACATATTCAGCCCCTGCTTCCATAATCATGGATGCAGAAAGCTCGCCTGTGTAAGCGCCGCTCTGCTCGAAATGCATATTCTGTGTGCCGACAGAGAACTTGGAGGACTTGCTTAAGCCCTGAGCCGCAGTTATAAGAGTTGCAGGCACGCAGAGAATATTTTTAGTAACGTTTTTTGGGGTTTTGCTCTGTTTGACTTCCTTGAAAAATGTTTTGAGGGAGGCATTGTCGCCATTCATTTTCCAGTTGCCGGCGATAATCGCCTTTCTGTATCTCTTATCCATCTGAAATTACTTGTCAAGCAGGCAGGACATACCTGGAAGCTTTGCTCCTTCCAAGAGTTTGAGGGAAGCACCGCCGCCTGTAGAAATATGTGTGATACTGTCTTCAACGCCAGCCTTCTTGATAGCAGCTGTGGAGTCACCGCCGCCAACGATTGTAAGACCTTCGTTTTCTGCAAGAGCCTTTGCAACAGCTGTTGTACCCTTAGAGAATTCATCGAATTCGAATACGCCCATAGGACCATTCCATACGATTGTCTTAGCCTTGGAGATAACATCTGTGTAAAGACCTACTGTCTTAGGACCGATATCGAGAGCCATACGGCCTTCTGGGATATGGTCGCCGTCTACGAATATGTAATCTGCATCAGCAGCAAACTTGTCAGCGCAGACATGGTCGATTGGGAGATAGAAAGGCACATGGAGCTTCTGAGCGCGCTCAAGAATCTGACGTGCATATTCGATCTTGTCTTCTTCATATCTGGAATCGCCGATATCGCCCCACTTTGCCTTTGCAAATGTGTAAGCCATAGCGCCGCCGATGATGATGGAGTCGCATACTGTGAGGAGGTTTTCGATAGCCATGATCTTATCGGAAACCTTGGAGCCGCCTAAGATACCAACGAATGGACGCTTAGGGTCTGTGAGAGCCTTGCCGAAAGCATCGAGTTCAGCTTCCATAAGGAAACCTGCATAACCTGGAAGATAGTTTGCAACGCCTGCTGTGGAGCAGTGTGCTCTGTGTGCTGTGCCGAAAGCTTCGTTTACGAAGATGTCGCCGAACTGAGCGAGAGCTTCGGAAAGTTCTGGTTCGCACTTTTCTTCACGAGGGCCAAACCGGATGTTTTCGAGCATCATAACTTCGCCATCTTTGAGTTCTGCAACAGCCTTCTTAGCCTGTTCACCAACGATGTCAGGAACATACTTGATAGGTCT
>JAZUBN010000051.1:0-16747 GCA_045638565.1 Oscillospiraceae bacterium
ACCACCATATGGTGGTCCCCCTTCCCCTCAAGGGGAAGGCTTTGGTTTTATCTTTCTATTCCTTTACATTCTTAAGCCAGTTGCCGCTTCTGAACCATTTTCTGTAGTAATATGCTCTTACAACCCAGTCGAGACACATGGAGAGGAAGATGCCGTATGCCTGCATATGGCAGAATACGCCGAAGAACCACGAGCCGAAAACTCGGAATACCCACATGGAAATTGTGCCGACAACGAGGGAATATCTTGTTTCTCGCGCACCCTTGAAGCCCTGCGGAGAGTTGAACGCCATCGGCCAGAATGGCATAAACACGCCGTGGATAGCCATAAGTCCGATTGAAATACGGATAACTTCCGGTTCGCGTGTGAATATCCATGCCAGAGGATATGTAAAGAAGAAGCAGATGATGGAAACATAATATGCAAGAGCAATTGACTTTCTCAGGAAGAAATCGAGAGTGTCATATACTCTCTGCTTGCCGCCTGCGCCTGCACGTCTGCCGACGAGGGTGACGATAAGAGTATTGTAGGAGATGTGCGGAATCTGAATGAGCGACATAAGGGAGTTGCCCACCTGGTAAGCGGAAATCATGATTGTGCCCATGCCGGAAACGAATACCTGCACGATGAGCTTGCCGCCCTGGAACATAAGGCTTTCGATACTGATAGGCACGCCCACAGAATAGATAAGCTTAAGCTGTGCAAAATCAGGTCTGTATGTTTTAAGATTCGGCATGGAAAGGTGATAATCCTTGCGTAAAAGCTTGATTACGCAGACAACATTACCTGCTGCAACCGCTGTGACGAGAGCAATACCTGCGCCCATAGAACCCATCTTCATAACGACGGAGAACAAAAGGGAGCAGACAATGTTGGTGACATTCATAACAATAGTCGCCTTCATCGGAGTTTTTGTATCGCCTGTCGAGCGCATCGCGCCTGCCATCTGATAATAGACCGCCCAGAGTGGAGTTGCAAACATGGCAAACATAAAGTAATCGTTACTTGATTTCATTACGTCGGCTTCAACTGCGCCGAAAAGGGCTGTCAGAATGACATCCTTGAAGACGGCAAGAATGGCAAGGACAGAAAGGCTGAGGAGGATAATCGACATAAATGCCTGTTCAAAGCTGCGCTTGATTTTATCCTGGTCTTTTGCGCCCATACCCTGAGCAACCATAACTGTGCCGCCCTGACTGAGCGAATTGAAAAACTGGAAAATAACTGTATTGAGGGAGTTTATCTGGCCGACACCGGCAAGAGCCGCTGTGGAAACCATGCCCATTACGATTGTATTTACAATACCGAGCAGGGCAGAGGATGTCTGCTCCACAAGAATGGAAGGATAAAGCGAGCCTTCAAGCTCCTTAAGCTCCATATCGGTATGCTTTGGAATTTTCAAGGGATTTCTCATTAAGCTAAACCTGCTTTCCCAGAAGTTTTGCGGCGTTTTTCTTATTCAAACGCTCTTTTTCCTTAAAATTATCGGAAATCTTCTTATATTTTTCACGGACATCGTCCTGCATGAGATTATCAATGGCATTGTAAATCCATTTTTCATCCAGCTCATCAAGGCTTGTACACATATCGCCTGCCCCTGCATCCTGCATAAAGCTCTTGACCTTGATGTCATAGGATGTGGCGGCAAACGGTGTGCCTGCGTGGGCTGCAAAGACGAGAGCGTGAAGACGGACGGCAACGACCATCTGCATCTTCTTCATAATGCCGATGATGAGCGGAATGTCCTCAGGATTTGTCAGAATCTTATAAGGTGTTGTCATAAACGATGCCACCTTTTCGGAAGGAGCTATGTCCTTAGGCACTTCGATAGGCATAAATACAGTTTCAAGTCCATATTTTTCGTATGCGTATTTTGCGCCCTTTGCATAGATATCGAACTTATCAAAGTCCTTCCACGAGCGGACAGAGAAGCAGATATACTTCTTATCGAAGAAAATGCCTTCCTTGTTAAAATATGCTGCCACCTTGTTTTCATCGCTTGGAGCGAGAGAGAAGGCAGGGTCGGCAGAAACCATTGAAACCGGCTTTGTGATGCCCATTTCAGCTATTTCCTCGATAGAACGGCTGTCACGCACGCTGATTATATCGGTGTACTTATCGATAATGTCCTTTGTGAGCTTTCTCGGCATACTGCCGTTTACTTCACCGATGCCGCAGCCGTACATAAGCACCTTACAGCCGCAGACTTTTGCTGCCCATATTGAGAAAAGATAGAACATCAGTGAGCGTGTGGAAGTTACATTCTGGATAAGACTGCCGCCGCCCGAAATGAAGAGTTTAGCCTTCATCATAGCCGGGATAAACTTAAAGATATTGAATGTATAGACACCGCGGACAAAGTGGAGCACTTCTGTTTCACGCGGCTTGCGTGTCATAACGGTAATCGGCATAATATCGTCGATTTCGCGCATTGTGGAGATAATAGCTTCCAGAATGGCTTCGTCGCCCGAATTGCCTCTGCCGTAAGCGCCGCAGATAAGGACACCCTTGCGTCCCTTTTCCTTTTTCATACGGCGGATGTTGTTATAGATTTCTTCCTGTCTTGCCGCCATATTTTCGATGGAATAGAGCTGGCTTGCTCTTTCATAGAGCTTTTTTGCAAAGGATTCGCGTTTTTCCTTGTCAAGGGACAGGTCGACGATTTCACGGGCGAAGGTTTCATAGTCCTTAGGCTGGAAAATGTAGCCGTTTTCGCCGCTTTCAATCATATTTGTAACGCCGCCCACATCGGATGAAATGACGGCACAGCCTGCTCTTATACCTTCGAGAATGGAATAAGGGAAGGATTCGGAAATGGAGCAGAGTACGTCGATATCGCAGCTTGAAAAGAACTTTCCGATATCGCTTACCCAGCCGCAGAAGCAGACAGCCTTGTCAATGCCCAGCTCGACGGCCATATTTTTCAGCATATCTGTGCTGTCACCATCGCCGCCGATTATAAGGCGGAGCTTTTCATTCTGCTTATATGCGATGGCAAATGCCTTGAGGAGTGTCGGAATATCCTTGACAGGAGTAAGTCGCGCCGCAATACCGAGGACGACTTCATCGCCTGTATAATCGAGCCCCATCTCGTTGAGGTAGGCTTTTTTGTCGAAAGGCGGAGTTTTCTCATTGAAGTCGAGACCGTTATAGATAGGCATTATCTTATCTGCCTTGAAGCCTCGCTCGATGAGCATTTTCTTAAAGTTATCGGAAACCGATGTATAGAAATCGAAGAAACGGAGAGCGACAGAATTGATGACGCCGAAGGTATTCTTCTTTATGCGTGAATGCATATAGTCGAGGCGGTAGTCACTGTGGACTGTAGTTGTAAATGGCGTTTTCGGGCTTAAAAACTTGGCAAAAACGCCTGCAAGGTTTGCCTTCGCGCCGTGACAATGTACGATGTCCGGCTTTTCCTTGCGTATATAGTTCGCCAGAGCGAACATATCGAAAAGGGTTACCTTTCCGTCAAAAATCTTTGTTTTAATGCCTTCTTTTACGGCATCATCAGGGAATTCGCCCTTACGCATGGAAACGAGAGTAAGGTCGTTATTCTTTGAAAGGTGCTTGGTGAGAGCGAAAATATGAGTCTTCGCACCGCCCTTGTCACCGCCGCCGGCAATGTGGATAATTTTCATGGCTATCTCCTGTTTTAAGTGATAGTTTCTGTAGCTGCTGAACAAATCAGAGTACATTCAGCGGCGAGATATTTTTTCGTCAGAATGGATAAAAGCCGCAGGCAAGGCTTTGTGCCTTAACGAGGATTTTTAGCCAGAAATGACGGAAAAAGAGCCACCGATGAACGTGCTATTGATTTATTCAGTGGCTACCGATGGGTATAAATACCCATTGTTATTCTATAAGTTTACCATATAATAGGGAAAAATGCAATAATAAATGAATTGGCTTCGCCATGAATTGCACAGGCTGTGCATGAATTGTCCCGACGGGACATTATGGTGTGACGGTGTCACATTAAATAAGACGCCCGATGGGCTACACCTCATCCGTCAGCTTCGCTGACACCTGTCTCGCTGCGGCTCGGTCACGCCGCGTGTCTGACAACCCACCGGGTTGTCATTCAACACCGCGGTCGCCGTTTCACTACCCTCAAGGGGAAGGCTTTGGGTTCGTTTTTTACATAAAAAACACCTCCCCTTGCACAGGGGAGGCATTTATAGCTACTCAATGGGGAATATACTTTACCAGCAGATCATCTTTTCGATTTCTGTTGGGTAATATGTGATGAGTTCGAAGCCTGTTTCTGTTACTACGAGCGTATCGGAGAGACGGAAGCCGCCGAGACCTTCAACATAGAGACCAGGTTCAACTGTGAAGCACATACCAGGAACGATGAGTGTATCGTCAGCAACATCGAAGAATGGGGCTTCGTGTCCGCCTGTGCCGATGGAATGACCTGTATGGTGACGCCAGTACTTCATAAGGTCATTGTCCTTGAAGAAGTTCATCATAGCCTTATCAACGTCAGAGCACTTCTTGCCAGGCTTGATTTCAGCATAAGCTGCCTTCTGAGCTGTGATAGCGTAGTTATAGAACTTTTCCTGTTCCTTACTTGGTTCGCCTACGAACATAACTCTTTCAAGCTCGGAGTTATAGCCCTGAATGGAAGCATTAGCACCTGTTACGAGAGTGTCACCAGGCTTGAATGTGAGAGCTGCCATAGTTGCGTGTGGGAAGTAGGAGTTAGGACCAATCTGACCACGATAGCCTGCGGAAGCACCGCGGGAGTCATAACCTGTTGGCTTATAGCAAGGACCCATTGTCTTGAGCATAATGCGTGTAGCTTCGGCAGAAGCACGAGCAGATACGTCAGCTTCGTTTGCGCCCGGCTTTGTATATTCCTGAAGAAGCATATGAGCGAGGTTGCCCCAGCGTGCAGATTCCTTCATGAGCATGATTTCGAATGGAGACTTATAAATCTTCATTTCTGTAATCATACGAGGCATGAATGTAAGCTTCATATCAGGGAAGATTTCTGTGAGAGCAGGACCCTTATAACCCTGAACAGCAGGAGCACCGTTGCCGTCTGCGCCGAGAGTTGCATTTTCAAGACCGAGTTCCTTTACGATATCCTTGAGGAATTCCATAGGATGTCTTTCGCCCGGATATTCAGGATAGCAGTAAATCTTGCAGTTCTTTACGTGTGCGGAAGCGTGTTCGAGCTCAAGACGTGGAACGAGGAGAGCGCTTTCGCCCGCTGCACGGTAGATATATACCATTGGACGTTCTGTCTGGATGAGAGAAGAGCCTGTGAGATAGAAAATAGAGGATGTATTAAAGAAAATCATGCCTTCGAGGCCCTTTTCTTCGAGAATCTTATCCACCTTTTTTCTGCGCATGATAAATTCGCTTTCAGGTGTTTCTGTGATAGCGCCGAGAGTTACGTGAGAAAGATCGTACATAATATTTCCTCCTTGGATTTGAGTTGAATTGACTTTTCAAAGGCTTCCCCTTGAGGGGAAGCGGTCACACGAATGTGTGACTGATGAGGTGGTGACGAAGTCATATTGAATTAACGCTGCAAAGCAGCTACACCTCATCCACCGCAAGCGGTCCCCCTTCCCCTCAAGGGGAAGGCTTTCGGAGATCGTGCAAATTAACACAAAAGGGCAAGCTATATAGCCTGCCCTTTGATTTTGTTATCAAATTACTTATCGAATTCTGCGTGGAGCTGTTCGAGAGCCTTCTGAACGAGGAAGCGAGGTGTGCCGATGTTCATTCTCATATGGCAGTTGCCGCCTTCCTTACCGAACATAACGCCGGAGTTCATAGCTACGCCAGCCTTGATGCACTTTTCGTTTACTTCGTCATGTGTGAGACCGTAAGCGGAGAAGTCAAGGAACATAAGGAATGTAGCCTGTGGAACGAAAGCCTTAATCTTTGTGTTCTTTGTGCAGTAGTCAACTACGAGCTGAGCATTACCGTGGATATATTCGCACATTTCGTCAACCCACTGTGCGCCCTTGGAGTATGCAGCTTCTGTTGCAGCATAACCGAAGAGGTCGAGACCGATGTGGTATGTGTTATAGAAGTTCTTGACCTTCCAGAAGAGTTCTTCGTTCTGAATTACATAGAAGGAAGACTTGATACCAGCGATATTGAATGTCTTGGATGGAGCAGCAGCGAGAACGCCGATTTCTCTTGCCTTTTCGTTGAGAGCAAGGAGAGGAATGTGCTTATAGCCAGGCATAATGATATCGGAGTGGATTTCGTCGGAGAAGATCTTTACATGGTTTTCATAGCAGAGGTCAACGATCTTTTCGAGTTCTTCCTTTTCCCATACACGTCCGCATGGATTGTGTGGGGAGCAGAGGATGAGGAGTGTGAGCTTAGGATCCTTGAGCTTAGCTTCCATGTCTTCCCAGTCAATGCGGTAGATGAGGTTTTCATCCTGCTTCATTTCGCACATTACTGTTTCACGACCGGAATCCTTGATGGATGCATAGAATGGGTGGTAGATAGGTGTATGGAGCATAACCTTATCGCCAACGTTTGTGAGAGCCTGGAGAGCGAATGTTGTAGCAGCAACGCAGCCAGGGATTGGGATAATCTGTTCCTTTGTGAATTCGAAGTTATTTCTTGTCTTGTTCCAGTTGATGATGGAGTTATAGTAACCTTCGGAACCGAATGTATAGCCGTATGTAGGATGGGAAGCACGCTTTACGAGAACTTCCATGATTTCTGGAAGACATTCAAAGTCCATATCAGCGATACCCATTGGGATAACGTCGTCTGTACCGAAACGAGCCTTATTCATATCCCACTTGATACAATCTGTACCAACACGATCGAGAAGTTTGTCAAAATTATACATAGTTGTACTCCTTTATAATAATTTTATTTAAGAATATTGTATAACTTATTGTTCGAAAAGTCAATGGAAAGATTATGGATTTTTTGAATAAATATACAGGCTCTGTATTGGTTAAATTGCAAAAAAGGCGGAAAAACCAATGGCTTCGGTCGATATTGGCAGGCGAGAAAAGCAGTCCTTTTGCAAAAGGCTTTATTATGACCGCTATTCGAAATGTTTTTAAGAAACATTTCGTTTTTTTATTTCGCCTAAAAGCATTATCATTAAGCCGTGACAAGCCGAAACACATATCAACTTTAAGGAAAGGAGTGGTTTTATAGCGAAGAATGAAATCATCTATTACATCGGCGTCATAGCCTACGGCATTCTCGGCTTTTTCATCAAGCGGCTTATCGCCGATTTTGACCGTCTTAAAAGGGAAGTGTGCGAAATGAGAGAGCATCTTGAGCACGAAAATGCCAACATCCGCGAAGGGTATCTCAAATATGAAGAATTTGTCCGTTTCCAGACCTCCATCGATATGAAGCTGACAAAAATCTATGAAATTCTGGTGGAACGATGAGGGAAAAATGCTCCGGCGATACACAGCTTTTCGGCTCTGTCTATCTGCCTCATTATTTTTCGCTTAAAGCCCCTTCTTTCCACAGGGAACTGGGGAAATTATGGCACAAACGCATTATGAAATGTGACGATGCCGAAAAATCCCTCACGATGAAGGGCAGCCGTCTTGCCATCGCCGCTCCCCGAGGACACGCAAAAAGCACTGTCATGAGCCTGCAGAATGTGCTGCACGCCGCACTTTACGGCTATAAAAAGTATATTCTGCTTATTTCCGACACCGAAAGTCAGGCGGTTTCCTTCCTCGACTGCATAAAATCCGAGCTGGAGGACAACGAGAAAATCCTCGAAGATTTCGGCACGCAGAAGGGCAAGATATGGAAATCATCCTCCATCACCCTGACTAACGGATGCCGCATTGAGGCTCTGGGGTCGGGGCAGAAAATAAGAGGGCGAAGAAACGGCGAGCGCCGCCCCGACCTTATCATCCTTGACGATATTGAAAATGACGAGGATGTGCGCTCTCCCGAGCAGCGAAGAAAGCTGGAAAGCTGGTATTTTTCTGCCGTCAGCAAGGCGGGCGATTACTACACCGACATCGTCATCATCGGCACCATTCTCCATAAGGATTCCCTCCTTTCCCATCTGCTGAAAAATCCCGTCTACACAAGCCGTATTTATAAGGCTGTTTCGGCATTTTCACAGTCGGAAAAATGGGCTGTATGGGAAAACATCATGTGCAATCTTTCTGATGACGACAGGGTGAAAAAGGCAAGCCGCTATTTTGCTCTTAACAAAGCCGAAATGCTCAATGGCACAAAGGTTTTATGGAAGGAAAAACTGCCCTATAACGAGCTTATGCTTATGAAGCTGAGTGAGGGCGAGGCGGCATTCAACACCGAAATGCAGAACAACCCCATCGACCGCTCGACTGCCCTTTTTCCACAGGGCTGGTTTTCCTATTACAACCCCTTTGACGTGGATTTTTCGGCAGATTTTGAGTTTTGCGGCTACTGCGACCCTTCTCTCGGCAAGAGCGCATCGAGCGACTATTCTGCCATCATCACCCTTGCAAAGGAGAGAAAAAGCGGTATTTTCTATGTGGAAAATGCCGATATTATGCGCCGTCACCCCGACAGAATCATAACTGACATCATTGAAAATGCCAAGCGTATCGGCAGTAAATACGGCAAAAGGCTGACCTCTTTCGGCATTGAAACCAATCAGTTTCAGTGGATGCTCAAGGAGGAGCTGGCAAAGGAAAGCGCGAAGGCGGGGCTTTATCTGCCGATAAATGAAGTCAATTCCACAGGTGACAAGACTATGCGAATACAGAGCCTTCAGCCCTTTATCAAAAATGGCTACATCCGTTTTCAGCAAAATCAGACCTTACTTTTAGAGCAGCTCTGGGATTTTCCTTACGGCGCTCACGATGACGGTCCCGATGCTCTCGAAGGCTGTCTTAAGCTTGCCAAAAAAGAGGGAATAAGGGCTGTGAAGGGGCTGATTATTTAACACTGTATCTGCGATGCATTTGATAAAACGGACTTTGTCCTACACCTCACCCGTCAGCTACGCTGACACCTTCCCCTCAAGGGGAAGGCTATATCTTAGAAAGGATTACAACATGAACATTACAAACGAGCTTTTAGCTCAGAAAATTTACGATTTTATCACTTACACTCTGCCTGAGCGTGAGAAAAACGCATCCTACTACCGCACAGACCAGCCTGTAAACAAGGGCAGGATAATTCAGGGCAGACCGAACAACATTCTGCGCACCAATATCTGCAAGTACATAACTGATGTCCATACAGGCTATTTTATGGGCGTACCTCTCACTCTCGACTTCAATGACGATATTCTTGCTGCTGAATTCGTGCGCAATATGCCCCGTGACCTGTTTTATCAGCTCCTTTTCTCACTTTCGAGAGATATGAGCATCTACGGCACGGCTTTCTGCCTTGTTTACACAAAAAACGGCTCGGTCGCCGTTTCAAAGCAGAATCCTGAACGCGCTTTTTCCATTACAGATGATTCTTTAGGTCACGAAGTTGTGGCGTCAGTTCGTTTTTCCGCTGTGGATAAAGAGGAAATCAGGGGCGAAGTCTATGTGCCGGGCGGCAGATATGACTTTATTTATATGGACAAGGCGGTTACGATGTCGGCATTTGTGCCTCTTGAATATGACGGCATTTCCCTTATTGAGTTTCCAAACAATGAGGACAAATGCGGCGATTTCCAGCCTATTTTGTCCCTTATGGATGCCTATAACGTGCTTCTTTCGGGCGCTGTCGACGATATGCAGTCGGTTTCCAACGCATTCCTCGCCCTTTACGGTATGCAGGGCACGACAAGGGAAGACATTGAAGAGGCAAATATTTCCCGCGTGCTTTCCCTTTCGGAAAACGGCAGAGCGGAATTTGTTGTCAAGAATGTCAACCCTGATGCTCTCGATTCGCTGAAAAAGACTCTGCTCGATAATATGCTGCTCGTCACTATGACACCGAATCTTCTTGATGAAAGCTTCGGCAGGGCAGATTCGGGCGTAGCGCTTGAATATAAATTATGGGGCATTGAGCAGGCGAGAGGTGAGAAGCAGAGATATTTCACTCGCTCACTTTTTACCCTTCTTGAAGGCATTTTTGCCTGCATAGGCATCAAAAATCTGCCGCACAGCCTTTGTGACGTGAGATTTTATAAGAATCTCCCACGCGACAGCTCAAAAATCTGTCAGGACATCGCAAATGTGGGCGACATTATTTCACACAAGACCAAGCTTGAGCTTTTGCCGTTTATCGAAAATGCAGGGGAGGAGCTTGAAAAAATCAGAATTGAAAAGGAGAACAAAAATGAAACAGAATCGAATTAAAAGCCCGGTTTTATGGTCGGCTGTCGCGGCAATTTCATTGCTTGTGATGCGCTCTTTCGGCCTTGAAGATGCCGCCATGATGGCAAGCGCAAGAGCTGACCAGCTCTGGGATCTTATCTGCGCCGCCATTGCTATTTTCGGCGTTGCGAACAATCCGACAGAGGGAGGTAAGTTCTAATGGAAATGGAAATTTTCACACAGGAGGAGAAGGACGAGCTTCTCGCTCTCCGCAAGGAGAAAAAACTTGGTGAGCTTACAAAATTTGCTGAAAATCAGCTTGAAAAGTACGGTGCACCAAAGGATTTTGCCCCTTTTCTCGTGCGTGATGACGAGGAAAACACAGCAGAGGCTGTCCGCGGCTTTGCTGAAAGTTTCGGTAAGGCGAAAATGAACTTTGTAAAGAGCAGCCCTGCGCCGAAGGATGAACATATCGTGCATAACATCCGCAGAGGTATTAAAAGAAAGTAAAGCAAAAGGCAGTCACAATGACTGCCTTTTATTTATTTTGATTTGACAAATTGGGATTTACTCGTCTTTTCCCGCGAACCCTGCAATAGCCATAATAAGCCCGACAACACCTATACCCATAGTGATGTAATCAGTCGCAATCTGTAAAACAATGGCAAACAAAAGAATTGCAATGCCTAATCCTATCTTTTTCATATACTCACACTCCTTCGTCAAATTAAAGTTTGCCGCAGACTACTTTTCAAACTTCACTGTAACGGCGTAGACCTCTTCGTAATTCAGCTCGGCGTACTCCTCAGGGGTGTGGAAATATTCCACGCCATAAGAAGTCACCATATTTTTAGTCGTTGCTATCTGGACGGCGACAGGGATTTCCTTGCCGTATTCGATGGCACTTGTGTTTTCAAGGAAGGAGGTTGCCACCGCCATACGCAAAGGCTTTTTCTCACCCTCAAAGTTGGTGCGTCCGCTGTTGTTTTCACTTTGCAGAGCAACGGCAATTCCCTCAGAAATGTTGTCGAACTCAAAGGAAACACGGCCTCTTTCATCGACAAACTGACGGCTCATGCTGTGGTGCTCTGCCCACTCATCGCCATCAAGCTTCCATACGACGACATCCATGCTTTTCACATCCTTATCGAGGATGAAATCATAGATATACTGGTCATTCTCCTTGCCTAAAAGAGAAAGCAAATCGGCCTCTTTCTGATTGAGGCTTGCAGGGAAGAAGGTCATTGGCTCTTCTTTTTTGTCACAGCCTGTCAGCAGAACAAGACATAATGTAAATACTAAAAGTAATTTCTTCATATTATTTTACCTTTGGTAGTCAAAATTAATGAATAAAACGGGCTATGCCCTACATCTCATCCGTCAGCTTCGCTGACACCTTCCTAAATGGGGTCCCCAGACAGCCTGCTGTCTGGGGTGTGAATCAAGGGGAAGGCTTTAATTCTTTTGTCTCCTACTTACCGACGCAGAATTTGCTGAAGATTTCATCGATGACGTCTACATTCGGATTCTTGCCGATTATCTCGCCCAGATAACCAAGACCACGCTCGGCATCGAGAAGGAAGGCATCGGCTGTCTGTCCCATACGGGCGGAAATTTCAGCATCATAGAAGGCTTCTGCCGCCTTTTTGAGAAGTCCTGCCTGACGGGCATTTGTAATAAGAGTTTCATTTTCATCATAATCCACAAGGCTCTCAAGATAAGCCACAAGCTCATCCACTCCGTCGCCCGTTTCGGCCGAAATATAGAATACCTTTTCAAAGCCGAAGGTATCTGTCACGCGGATGCCTCTGTCCGATTTATTGACTACTAAAACCGACTTTTCGGCATTCTTTGCCACAGACATTGAACGGTAGTCATCGGCTGTAATATCGCCCGAGCCATCGAGCACGCATATGATAAGACGTGCCTTTTTCGCCGCTTCAATGGAGCGCTCGATACCGAGCACTTCGGCCTTGCTTGTACCCTCGCGGATGCCCGCTGTATCCACAAGGCGGAGCACTGTGCCGCCAAGGTTTACAGTGCCCTCGATGGTATCGCGTGTTGTGCCCTCTTCATCTGTTACAATGGCGCGTTCAAAGCCGAGAATCTGATTGAGAAGGCTGGATTTGCCAGCATTCGGACGTCCGATAATGGCGCAAGGCAGACCGCCTGCGATAATCGAGCCCTTGTCAAATGTGCTGTAAAGCTTGTTGATTTCGCTCTGCGCAAGGGTGAGCATTTCGACAGCCTTTTCATACTGCCAATCCTCGATATCCTCGTCTGTATAATCGCAAACGGCATAAAAATGGGCGAGAAGACCTGTGATTCCGTTGTAAACGCGGATAATTTTATTGTAAATACCGCCGTCAAGCTGATTTATCGCCGCCTTTGCCTGAGAAAGACTTTCGGCGTGGATAAGGTCGCCCACAGCTTCAGCACTTGTCAGGTCAAGCTTGCCATTGAGGAAGGCGCGTTTTGTATATTCGCCTGCTTCGGCAAGACGAGCGCCTGCCTGCTGACCGGAGCGGAGCAATTCTTCCACAACAGCCTTTGAGCCGTGGCAATAGATTTCTGCCATTTTTTCGCCTGTATAGCTCTTTTCTGTGAACAAAACGGCAAGGCAACGGTCGATGACCTTGCCATCGCGTGAAAGAACTGAGCCATATAGCATTTTCTTAGGCTCTTTTTTATTCTTTGTATTGAAAATTTTATCGAAAATATCCCATGAATCGTCGCCCGAAAGACGGACAATTCCGATGGCGCAAGGCAGCGAGCCGCCCGAATAACTGATAATTGTATCCATAATTTTCTCCTTTCGCAAAGGGAAGATAATTTTACTATATAAAGCGATATGTTTCTAATATAAAATATACCATAAAACGGGCAACAGAGCAAGGGAATATAGCTATTTTTAACGATTCGAAAAAACTTTGTAAATTTGCGAATTTATTTCTTGACTTTTTGAAAATGTATGGTATAATATGAAACGTTGCGAATATGGGAGCGGATGGGTGCTGGTGTGCCCTCTGGTCTTCAAAACCAGTAATTGGGGTTAAAACCTCATAGGTGGGTTCAATTCCCACACGTTCCCGCCACAAAGCAAGTTACCGTAAATCGGTTTTATATATACGACCACTTACAGGTGGTCATCCAGTGAACTCTCTACAGATTCCATATCGGAAGGCGAGTGCCGATATGGCTCTTCATGTTTTTTATAAAGCGGGACCAAAAGTCCCGCTTCATTTCGCTAAGTACCGCTGATGCGGTTTGATATAGATGAAGCCATCCTTTTGGATGGCTTTTTTGTTGCAAAAATGGGCATATTATGTTATGCTATGGATATAAACCAAAGGAGGGTTTGCTATGGCTGTAAAGGGATGCACAAATATAACCTGCGGAGCTTATCACAAGCGTATTACATATAAAAAGTCGGACGATTTCTGTTCAAAGTGCGGACAGCCTCTCAGTTATGTCTGCAAAAAGTGTTTTTCACCTGTTGAAAATATGAACGACAGATATTGCACCGCCTGCGCTGAGGAAATGGCTGAAAAGCGTGAGCAGATGAAGGCAAGTGCTGTCAAAGCAGGCAAGGTGGCCCTCAAGGCAGGGGAAATCGCCATCAAGGTTGCGCCTTTCGCCGCAAGCATTCCGGGCATAAAGAAAATCGCACCGAAAATACAGAAAGCCGCCCCTGTCGTGGAAAAGGCAATAAAAATTGTAAAGAAATAAAGTTAAAGCCACCCATCTGGGTGGCTTTGTTATTTCATTCGGAACGGACGAGCAATGCTCGCCCCTACGATTTATACTTATTGAATATCTTTGTATAGGTATACACCAGAATCGGGAAGCCGATGACGAAGCTTGCAAGCATAATAACAAGCGCGGCTATGGAATTCCATATTTCGGCAATGCCTGAGGCAAAATACCACAGGGAATAGAGCTTCCACATGACGGCATTTTCCTTATTATAGGCCTTTATATCGCTTATCTGGGATGGTTTCACCTCTGTGCCCGACCAGAACCACATCGGTTTTTCGTATTTTTCCGCGAATACGCCGATGCCATAGAACAGGGCGGCACAGCCAAAGGAGACTATCCAGAATATGATTTTTCCTGCCATATGTCGCTCCTTTTATCAGGTATTGATTATACGATTAAATAAACGGGCTACGCCCTACACCTCATCCGTCAGCTTCGCTGACACCTCCCCCTCAAGGGGAAGGCTTTTGGGGATAGCTTTTTATCTCTGCTTTTCGATGAGTTCCTTTGCTAAAGCGAGAGCTTCATCGGAATATGGCACTGTGCACTGAGCAACAGCAGGTCCGCCGCCGCCCTTGCCAGGGAAGGAAGCCATAAACTCGCGCACAACTGCGCCCATATTATAATTCTTCATACCCTTTGTCATTGCCATAATGAGATTGAGAGTGTCGCCCGACTTATTTGTCACCATAACGGCACACTGATTTTCAAGCACAGCCTTGTCGATGGCTGTCTTGATGAGATTTTTCTCCTCAAGATGAGCAATAATCAGCTTGTGGTCGCCCTTATCTTCGCCGATAGCAAGAAGATTCTTGCAGTCAGCCTCGGCAAGCTCTGCCTTGAGGTGCTGAAGGTCGACAAAAGCCTTGTCATACTTTTCCTTGAGCTTTGTCAGCTCAGGCATAACTTCTGTCTTATCCTGCACGCCGAAGAAATCCTGCACAGCGAGAAGATGCTCGAATGTTTCAAAGCGGTTTTCCTTGGCACGATTTCCGAACTTATAATAGATTCTCCACACGCCGCGGACGTCCTTTGTGCCTGTGATGACGCACTTTTCAACCTCGCCTGTTGTGTGAGGATGTGTGCCGCCGCAAGGGTTGACATCGAGATTTTCGATTGTCACGACACGGATGATTTCGTGGGTGAAAGCCTTTGCAGGCAGACCGAGACCCTGAGCCTCATCTTTTGTATAGAAATTGATAAAAATAGGGCGGTTTTCCGCGATAACTTCGTTGACACGCTTGTTGAGAGCGAACATTTCTTCATTTGTAAGCTTTCTGTCCAGCTCAACATGGGATGTGCCGTGCTCGATACGGGCGGCAACTGTCTTTGCGTTGAACTCTGTTTCAGCAATAGCAGAGAAGATGTGCTGACCCATATGCTGCTGCATCTGGTCGAAGCGGAAATCCCAGTCGAGAAGACATTTTATAGTCTTGCCTTCTTCAACAGGAGCATTCGCAAGATGAACGTGACCTGTCTTATCTTCATAGACATCGATGATTTCCACGCCGTCTATTGTACCCATATCGGCAAGCTGACCGCCGCCACGGGCAAAGAAAATGGTCTTATCAAGGTAAATTTTATAATTTTCGCCTTCCTTTTCGCATTTTGTGACGACAGCATCACATTCGCGAAGGTAGGCGTCGCGATCGTAAAGTTTTTCAGTCATGGTTAGTTTAGTCCTTTGTTGGAATAGGTATCTGCGGACCGTCGGGGACGCCGGTCCCTACAATGGATTTGTGTAGGGGCGACCATCGGTCGTCCGCTTAAAGCAGCTTTGTGTTATTGATATTGAGAGCGAAGTTGAGGCCGAGATATTCTGCGGCTTTGCGGCACATAAGCATACGGGAGAGGAAAATCTCGAAATAATTCATGACAGGCGAGAGGCTTGTATCGATTGAAAGCTCAAGCGTTACTGTCATTGTATCTCTGTCGAGAGTTACACCCGATGTATAAACTGCGTAATTGACGCGGTCGTGAATATCGTATTCGCTCATATTTTTCTGACGGACACGGCTTCTGCGCACATCCGATTTGTCGGCGAGGATGAGGGCTGCCGAAATAGGGGAGACAGGACCGCCTGTGCCTTCATCGTGATGACCGATAGCGCAGATTACATCGGCGATATCTTCGATATCCATACCGATGCGTGTCAGAATATTCTGCGCCATAATCGCGCCCGACTGGGCGTGGTCCTTGCGGTTTACGCAGTTGCCGATGTCGTGCATATAGCCTGCGATTCTGGCAAGCTCCACAGTGCGCTCGTCATAGCCTAAAAACTCCAGAATATCGGAAGCCTTGTTGGCGCACAAAGTTGCGTGGGCAAAGCCGTGGTCGGTGTAGCCCATTGCACCCAGCACATCGTTGCCCTTCTGGATGTATGTGTTTATTTCGTAATTGCTTTTTATCTGGTCAAATGTTATCATTGTGTTGCTCTCCTTTCATAGGAGTCGGGTTGAGAATGAATTGGCTTACGCCATAAATTGCACAGGATGTGCATGATTTGCCTTGCGGCATGAATTGTTCCTTTGGAACATTGAGGTGCCTACGGCGCATTTGATAAACGCCCGATGGGCTACACCTCATCCGTCACCTGCGGTGACACCTTCTCCTCAAGGAGAAGGCTATTTTTCTTTATGGATAATTTCCCTTATTTACAAAATATACCCCGACGGAGATCGGGGTATATTATTAGGTTTTTCATTAAAAGGCTTCCCGGAAAGAGGAAATCCTCCCGATTTTGACGAATTCATTTCGGCAAA
>JAZUBN010000052.1:0-11925 GCA_045638565.1 Oscillospiraceae bacterium
AAGCGGTCTTAGGAAGACAAGCAACTATTGCAACTCCTTGGCTCACAGAACGACATGGCTACGATCCGACTTGGGTCTGGATGCATACTTCCTCCATTTCGGCGGCTCTGTCCCTGCCTATGATGCTATCGCAAAGCGTGATGACCTTGTAAATCTCGACGGTATCAAGGGCGGATATGAAGGCTCACTTTTCGTCCGTGATGCCGAACGTAAAAAGACATTCAAGCTTGAACATACAGTTGTAACATCGGGCGAAAGAATCGAAAAGACTCTTGCAAAGTTTAAAAATACTGCCAAGAAGGACCCTGACCAGACAGCATTCAACTTCAATGAAGAACATTCTGCGCTCAACGGTACAGCGGCAAACAAGGTGACTATCGATTATTTCACAATCAACAAGCCTTATTTCGTTTATAATGAAGAAAAGGGCACATATGATCGCTTCCAGCACAAGCAGAAGCACTATGACGGCGAATATGACCAGCAGATTTCCACAAAGAATGTCATCATTCTCGATATGCCGTTTGAGCCTGTGCCGGGTGACCCACTCAAAATCGTCGAAGTACATACAACAGGCTCGGGCAAGGGCAGATATTTCTGCGACGGCAAAATGGTTGAAATCAAGTGGAGCAAGGCGGGCTATAACAAGCCTCTCGTGCTGACAGATAAGGACGGCAACGAACTCAAGGTCGCTCCGGGCAATACATTCCTCGCAACAATCAAAACAGGCGCCGACGTAACGGTTGAATAGTCCTCTATCAGCCTTCCCCTTGAGGGGAAGGGGGACCATCGAAGATGGTGGATGAGGTGTAGACTGAAGGTCGTTTATTAAATCAATACATAACAAAAAAGCGGTATCATTTCGATACCGCTTAATTTTTTATCCGATTACATATACTGACCGAAGAAATAGATGAGAATGCCGCCGATGATGACACCTGCAAGACCGGAGCCCCATGCCACCTTCTTGAAAAGCTTTGCCTGAGCATCGCCTTCGTATTCGCCAACAAGCTTGTGCTCGTTTGCTTCTCTTTCCTCAGCGAACTTTTCAGCCAAGTTCACCTGTGGAGCGTCCTTCTTTTCCTGGAACATTTCTTCAAAAATATTTCTGTTTCCGTTATTTTCGCTCATTTTGTCCTCCTAAAAGTTAATTTCCTTGTCCTCTGCGCTGTACTTTGCGCCATACTGCTCAAACATCTTTGTCAGCTTTTTGCGTCTTCTTCTCAGCCTGCGGCTTTTTGCTGTCACAATGAGGATGAAAGACAAAATGCAGATTGCAACCAGAGCATAAAAAACAGCAAATGTTATATCCTGCGATTGATTTGTGGCGTGTATGAGATTTTTTACGCCCACGACAAAATCAAATGGCATGTAAGCAGGGGCGTAATAGAGCACGCCGACACCTGCCGTGAAAATCATAAGCAGCAGAAGGAATAGTATTTTTACAATTATCATTTGTTTCCCCCTCTTTCTGTATACAAAATATTATATCAAAAACAGGAGAAAATGTAAATAGAATAATTGTAAATACTATCCATCATAAATCATATCTGAGGGTGCTGCCGAATAATTTATAGGGCACAAGGAAGGAGGGCAGGCCAGAGCGCTTTGTAGCGATGGAATATTCGGGGAAAAATATCACGAAGCCGTCGTCCGCCAGATAATAATTGGACAAATTCAGCTTATAGGGCAGAATTTCACGCCAGTCGGAAAAATATCTGTCAGGGTCTCGGCTTACCTCATCCTCGATGGCAGAGCATATCTCGCGATAAAAAATACTGCGGAAACCTGCACCCATATGGAAAAAAGAGCCAATGGGCACTATCTTACCGATGGCAAGATTCCATGTATCACTGTGACGATGGGTTTTCAGGATAGTACCGCCCATTTTCTCGTATGTATCGAAGAAAACCGAAAGAAAACCACAGTTTTCATACATCACACTCATTTCGCAATTGATTTCGAGAGGCTCAAACTCCTTATCAAGGGAGGAATAAAGCCTGCACGCCATTGTGTAGTAATTATTCACGATGTACCTGCAGGCATTCTGAGCAAAACGCAGATATGTATTGTTGATGAAAAGTTTGGGCAGAAGCCTTTGGTTTACCTCTATACTTGGGTAAGTCACCGAATATTTCAGAACAATCTCGCCCTGAAAACGGCTCTCACCTGTGATTGTCGTCATATTTGTAGTACTTTTAGTAAGCTGATCGCTGTATAACATAAAAAATCACCGCCTGACAAATATTATGCAGACGGTGAAAAAATATTCAATTTTTTTGAAAAAAGATGAAACTTTTTTGATTAAAAACTGTCTAATATAGGTAGGCAGTTTAATACTCTCTGTGGAGTGCGATAACTACACCGAGAATTGAAGCTTCATCGCCCGGAATCGGGGAATATGCTTCATTTTCAGGCATAAGCCATACGTGTCCGTCATGGAGTTTAAGGCGCTTGACGGTCGCTTCGTCGCCAAGAAGGGCAACGACAATCTGTCCGTTATTTGCTGTCGGAGTCTTCTTGACCACAACAACGTCGCCTTCGAGAATGCCGGCATTGATCATGGAATCGCCCCTGACGTTGAGGGCAAAAAGTTCGCCCGAAATATTGCCGTCATAGCTGATGAAGCCGAGAGCATCTTCGTAGGCAAGAATAGGCGCACCTGCAGTGACAGTACCGAGAATAGGCACCTGCTTTGCCGTGCTCTGCTTTACAAGAGTAAGGCTTCTGGTCTTGCCGCCGTTGTCATCGAGATAGCCGTTTTCCTTGAGAATCTTAAGATGAGAATGGACAGTCGAAGGGGACTTGAGCCCCACGGCATCACAAATCTCTCTTATAGATGGAGGAAAGCCGTTTTCCGAGGAATATTTAAGAATAAAATCAAGTATCTGAGTACGTTTTGTACCGAGTTTTTTCAAAATACCCACCTCCGGTCGTTTTTATGTACCAAAAAGATATAATTTTTTCTTATAAAAATATTATATCATAAAAAGTTGCAAAAATCAAACATTTGTTTGTAAAAATTTTAAAAATAATTGTGTACATTTGTGATTTTTTGTGTTATAATATCCGTACACGGATATTTTATTAAATAACCGTCATTTTGCTCCTGCCATATGGCAGAACCGCAAAATATGACTATTATATCAACAGCCTTCGGCTTTATGATATAATGCGTGTCATTTTGTGCCACAAAAAACCAGTATAAAACTTAAGACGCCGTACATACGCGGCATTGAAAATACAGTTAGTTCAAGGAGTTTTTTAATTATGAAGAAGTATATTTCCATGTTGTTGGTTCTCGTGACAGTTTTTGCTCTTACTGCTTGCAGCAATAATGAGCCTCAGCTGCCTGAACCGGGCGAAATCCTCACATTCCAGGGCAAGGTTCTTTCGACAGACCCTGATACAGAGTCCATCTTTGTTGAAGCTGAAGGTCAGGATTTCACAAAGGCTGTTATTTCTCTTCATTCCGATACAGAGCTTCTCGATGCAGAAGGCAATGAAATCGAAATCGCAGATATCGAAAGAGGCACAACAGTTGAAATCACAAACTTCGGCCTCATGACAGATGACTATCCTGTTCAGATGTCTGCAAAGAAGATTGTTCTTAAGTAATTTATATGGTTAAAATAAAGAGAGCTTTGCACAGCAAGGCTCTCTTTTTGTTTAGTTCTTTTCTTTGTTCAGCTTGCGTGATGAATCGACAACAGGCACAAGACAGGTTATCATACAGAATACAGGAGCGAGGGCATCCGGTCTGTAAATGTAAAGATATGCGAAAGATGCAATATAAATAAGGGAAAGAGCGAGAACGGAAAGTGTTCTGCGGTTGATTTTATGATTGAAAAGACGTCTGATGCCGCCGAGAGCCATAAGGCAGGCGATGCCGAAAGGCACCCAGAGGAAAAGGGAAACTGTAATATCAAAAACGCCTAAAAATAACTTTGTCATAATAAACTCCTTTCAGGTTGACTAATGGGATGTATTTGCTGCATGAGATGTGAGCGCTGTATGCTTTTCGGTGCTGATGCTGCGCATCGTTTCGTCGCGAAGCAGGTCTTTCATTTCGGTCATTGTCGCCCAGTAGCGCTTAGGCATATGCCCCATACGGCATCTGAGATTCTGTCTGCGCTCGATTGAGGCGGTATCGTAAAAGCCGCACCAGAGATTCTGTACCATAAGCTCATTTGGCGGAATAGGAGGAAGCTCGTAATCGGTGTAGGGCACCATATGGCTTCCGCGTCTGTCGTGGACGAGAATGCTCTTGTTTGTGCGGTCGATTATCATATAATTTTCATTTGGAAAACGGGTTTCAAAATGCTTGAGAATAACAGGAAGGACAACGTTTTTCGGCTGAATCTCCGAAACAAGAACACCGTTGTACTCGGAAAAACGTACAAAGCCGCAAAACAGATGACTTTCGTTTTTCAGAGCGAGAATACCCTTGTTTATGTTGTGCACAGCCCGTGAGGAAACATCGTAAATGGCGTTTTTGCCCTCCTTATTCAGCTTGATAGCCAGCATAAGCAGCTCCATTTCCTTGTTTTTGATGCAGGTGAGGTAACCGTAATAGAAAACGGTGAAGACTTCACTTGAAAAGCCTTTCAGCCATTTTCCCACCCTTTTTGCCTTGTCTTCGGTGTTTTCAACTTCGTGCACGGCAAAAAGGGTGTTTTCTTCGTTGGCGTATGTAAATATATGTTCAGGCACTTCTCTGCGGGAGAATGCATCGAAAATCACCGATAAAAGCCCGTCAAAACTGCCGTCATAGACATAAACTATATTTGACCTGTAAGACATTTGACCACATCCTCCTTTGAAATCAGTTTGTTTTCGTCAAACAGCGAAAGCTGTTCGTAATTGTGCATGGAATATGCTTCATATGTTGCGCCCGACATAAGAGCCGACATGACGGGAGCATATTCTATTTTTATGCCCGGCATTGTTTTGCCCGAGCAGGTTATGAAATATTTTGCTCGTTTGAGCACTACACCCAGCCTTTTCAACCCGTCAAAATCAAGCTTTCCGACCTTTCGTGCCTTGAGAATCTTGTAGGCACATTTGACACCGATACCCGGTACACGCAGCAGTTGCTCGCGGTCAGCCTTGTTGACATCCACAGGGAAAAACTCCATATGGTTTATTGCCCAGTTGCATTTCGGATCGATATAGGGGTTGAAATCAGGGTTGTTCTCATCTAAAATTTCCGAAACCTCAAAACCGTAAAAACGTAACAGCCAGTCGGCCTGATAGAGCCTGTGCTCACGCAGAAGCGGCGGCTTGGTATCGAGAGCGGGAAGGTTTCTGCCTTCCACAATAGGTATGTAAGCCGAGAAAAAGACGCGCTTGAGAGAATATTTCTTATATAGTGCCGACGTGAGAGTGAGAATCTTATAATCGGAATCATTTGTAGCGCCAATTATCATCTGAGTGCTCTGCCCCGCGGGGACAAACTTCGGAGCGTATCTGTATTTCACAAGGTCGCTGCCATTCTGGCTGATGCCCTGCTTTATAAAGCTCATCGGCTTTAAGATGTCCTCCTTTTTCTTGTCGGGAGCCAGTAATTTCAGTCCGTCATTGGAGGGCAATTCAATGTTGACACTCATTCGGTCGGCAAGTATGCCGAGAGCGGAAAGGAGTTTTTCGTCAGTGCCGGGAATGGCTTTTACATGGATGTAGCCATAGAATTTGTACTCATTTCTCAGCAAAAGCAGGACTTTCAGCATCATTTCGCTGGTTGCATCGGGCGAACCAACAACTGCCGAGCTTAAAAACAAGCCCTCGATATAATTCCTGCGATAGAAATCTATTGTGAGCTGAGCCAGCTCGCGTGGAGTGAAGGTAACCCGTTTCACATCGTTCGATTTGCGGTTTACGCAGTACTGACAATCGTAGGAGCAGGCATTGCTCATCAGCACCTTGAGAAGACTTATGCATCTTCCGTCGGCTGTGAAAGAATGACAGATACCGCCGGCAACAGCCGAGCCTATGCCGTCCTTGCGTCCCGCTCTTGAGCTGCCTGACGAAGTGCACGCCACATCATATTTGGCTGCATCGGCAAGGATGCAAAGCTTTTCATACATATCCACAAAATCACCGCCGAGAAAATCGAATAAATGTTCTGGTATTATTATAGCATATCGAACATCTGTTTGTAAATACCTAAAACGAAAAAATGTTCGATTTTTTGAAAGATAAAGAAAAATGTAAAATATACTTGACATTTTAAAAAGCCTGTGATATATTGAAAATGTAAAGTGAACTTTACAAAAGGAGGTGTACTTTTGAACAATTTCATAAAAGACCTGCGAAAGCAGAATAAAACAACACAGGATGAGCTGGCCAGCTCTGTGGGTGTCACACGACAGACGATAATTTCGCTGGAAAACGGAAAGTATAACGCATCGCTGCAGCTTGCGTATAAAATTGCAAAGTTTTTCGGCAAAACTATAGAGGAAGTATTTATATTTGAGGAGGAGTAAAATGGATTATAAGAATAAACTTAAAAAGCGCCTGTATGTGGCTGTTGCATATATTGTAATCGGTGCAATAACAGCAGGATATGCCATTATTGCAAATATGGAAAACGAGTTTTTCTTTGCATACGGTATTGCGCTTGTGGTGTGCGGCATAATCCGCATAAGACAGTATATAAAGCTGATAAGAAGTGAAGAAAATATGCGTAAACAGGAGATAGCCGAAAAGGACGAGCGAAACATTGCCATTATGAACAAGGCGAGAAGCTGGGCATTTTCTCTCTATGTGATAGTGGTCGGTGTCGCTGTGATAATTCTTGAAATAATGGGCAAGCAGGATATTGCAACAGCGGCGGCATTGTCGGTATGTGTGCTTATATTGCTTTTCTGGGTGAGCTATCATATCGTAGCCAGAAAGATGTAGCATATTGCAATTTGCACCTTGTTATGGTAAAATAATAATACTGACAACCGATTTATACTTAACTAAGCGAGGTGCAACTTGCGTAAGACTATATATTCTCTGACTATCGCACTGACGATACTCATATTTACATTTACAAGCCTTGGCGGCCCGGGCGGAGCGGACGATCCGCTCGTATCACTTGAATATCTTGAACAGATTTTCTGGACACCATTCAAGGCTACCCTTGAAGATAAGGGCGATGATTTTGTATCCGATATGAAAGATGATGTGGATGACAAAATCGAGGCGATAAACAAAACTTCCGCTTCTTCCATCAATGAGGAGGAGCTTATTAAAACTGCCGTGCGCAAAAAAGTCGCCGATAAGGTGAAAAGTGAGCTTCTTTCGACAGCCACAACTGTAAATCTTATGGCAGGTGAAAAGGTAACCGCCCGCACAGGCACAAAAATGATAATCACATCGGGCGAAGCTATGCTTTTCGGCACAATGGGCGATGCCATCAACCTTACACGCGGCGGACTTGCCAATGTAGGCACAAAAGCTCCGCTCAATACACATTATTTCTTTGCCGCTGACAATACTTCCGGCTTTGAAGCGACAAAGGACAATACAAGCATCGTAATTTTCGGTCAGTATAAAAAGGCAGGACTTTATGAGCCTGTCAATACAAAATACGCTCAGGCGCTTTACGATTTAGGTCTTTTCCGCGGCACAAATGACGGCTTTGACCTTCATAAGAAGGGCGACAGACTTCAGGGGCTTATTATGCTCATCCGTCTTATGGGCTATGAAGACGAAGCTCTTGCACACAGCGGTAAAACTCCGTTTACCGACCTTACAGGCTGGCTTGAAGGCCATAAATACATCGGCTACGGCTTTGAAAACGGCATCACAAAGGGTACAAACACAGAAAATACGACATTCTCGCCATCCATGGAGCTTGATGCAAGAATGTACTATACATTTGTGCTTCGTGCTCTCGGCTATGATGATGCAGCGGGCGATTTCCACTGGGAGCAGTCGTCTGAAAGCAAGGCTGTTGAAGTTGGTCTTATCACAAAGGCTGAACAGGCTGAAATTTCCGAAAACGGACTTTACCGCGATTATATCGTAAAGATTTCATATAATGCCCTCAAGGCCAAGATAAAGGGCACAAATCAGACTCTCGCTCACAAGCTGATTTCCGACGGTGTATTCACTCAGAATACATATAATCAGGTTGCGCAGAGTGTACTTGCAGGTTAATACTATAATGAAAGGACAGGGATAACCTGTCCTTTTGTTGTATAAGATAATTGAAATAACATTAAATTATCCAATATGGATAATTTAATATGGGGGTCACACTATCAGAAAATATAGTTATGGACAAAACACATATAATGTGCTATAATGTTAGCAAAGAAATAAATGCCGGAGAGGGATAGGTGTTCCGGCTGACGGGAGGAAATATTATGGCAAAATCATCAAGACAAAAGCTTAAACTTTTATATATTATGAAGTTGCTCATGGAAAGAACAGATGAGGAGCATAGTGTCACAGTCCCTGAAATGATCGAATATCTTGCAGGTCAGGGCATTTCCGCTGAGCGTAAGAGTATCTATGACGATATTGAAACACTTCGCCTTTATGGCTTCGATATCGAAATGCACAAGGGCAGACATACAGGTTATTTTATCGTAAACCGCCTTTTCGAGCTTCCTGAACTTAAACTGCTGGTGGATTCTGTTCAGTCGGCTAAGTTCATTACACTGAAAAAGTCCAACTCTCTCATCAAGAAGATTGAAAGCTTTGCAAGTAAATATGAGGCACAGAGCCTTCAGCGTCAGGTGTATGTTTCGGGCAGAGTCAAGACTATGAACGAAAGTGTATACTACAATATAGATAAAATCCATACAGCCATCAACGAAAACAAGCAGATTTCCTTCAAGTATTTTGAATATGATACAGATAAGGAAAAGATATATCGTCATGGCGGCAAGCGTTATACTCTCAGCCCTCTTGCGCTGACATGCAGCAACGAAAATTATTACCTCGTGGCTTACGACAAGGATGCCGATATGGTAAAGCATTATCGTGTCGACAAGATGGAAACCATCGAAAAGATAAAGGCTGTCCGCGAAGGCTTGGACAAGCTTCGTGATGTGGACTTTGCATCCTATTCAAAGAAGATGTTCTCAATGTTCGGCGGCGAAGAAATCCAGATGAAGATGCGTTTTGCAGACCGTCTTGCAGGTGTTGTCATCGACCGTTTCGGCAAGGACATCACAATGATAAAGGACGGCGAAGAGCATTTCACAGTTTCTGTTCCTGTGTTTGAAAGCCCTCAGTTCTATGGCTGGATTCTCAGCTTTGGTGCAGATGCAACTTTAGTTGAGCCAAAGGCGGCTGTCGATAATCTCAGAGGCTATATTGCGGATATCGCCAAGAAATACGAGGCATAAAATGGATATTAAAACAGGCAGATACCGCCACTTCAAAGGCAACGAATATGAGCTTTTGTACATCGCAAAAGACTCTGAAACTCTTGAGGATATGGTGGTATATAAGGCGCTCTATGGCGAAGGCGGAATATGGGTTCGTCCACTCGAAATGTGGAACGAAACCGTTGTCCGTGATGGCGTGGAATACAAAAGATTTACCTATATAGGCGAATAAAACGAACATAAAAAAGCTCTCCGTAATGGAGAGCTTTTCTTTTGGTTTAGTGCTTTTTAATGGATTTATCTGCGTACATTTTCATATCTGCATCAATAAGCATATCTTCGGCTGAAGCATATTTATTTCTGTCGATGGAAACATAGCCTGTGGCAATATTGAATGGGAATGCCACCTTGTGAGCGACAGACTCAATATTATCATTGAAAATATTCAGCCTGGAAGTGAGAGCATCGAAAGAACCGGTGAAAATGCAGGCGAATTCGTCGCCGCCTACACGGTAACAGCTTTCATCTGAGCCAAAGGCTTTGGAGATACATTCATATGTCTGTTTGAGAGCAAGGTCGCCGATGTGATGACCAAAAGTATCGTTGATGCTCTTGAGGTCGTTCAGATCGAAGAAGCAAAGCCACATTTCAGGAATAGTTTCCTTCTTCCAGAGATTTTCAAGGTCTCGGTCAAAAGAAAGACGGTTTCTGCCCTGAGTGAGAGCGTCAAAGTTGGCAAGACGTTCAAAATGCTTGGCCTCTGCGCTCTTTTCAAAGAGAGTGTGTACATATCGGTATGTATCAAAGCAAAGCAGGAAGATGTATACCATAACACCTGCGGCAAAAAAGTCTGTTACATAAGCAAATGAGCCGGCATAGAAATTGAAAAGCTCAAGAGCCGAGAAGAAGCATAGTACAGAAATTGAGATGAGGTTGGCGAGCGCCGCCTCGTTTTTATGCTTTACAACTTCGTAAACAGTCGAGCAGATAAAGCATACGATAGCAATTCCGATGAGAGAATGAGTCACAAGAACTGTTTCGAAAAAGTCTGCAATACCGGCAAACTGCAAAAATGAACAGATGAAGAAGTTTGCGATGAATATCCAGATAAGATGAGGATAGAAGTTCTTATGGTGCATTTCGTATGCCGACTCAAGATACATGAGCATAGGCAGCGGAGCAAGCATAAGGACTATAAAGACAAGAGTTGTTACGATAAAGTGGTTGCCTGTGAAAAACTGCAGCGTTCGCGATTCGCACATAAGCCATATTGAAATAAGAATAGCGAACAGACCGAGATATGTGATACGGGCAACACTGCTGCCAAGTGTGCGGAAAACATAGCCGAGAATAAGGAAAAGCACACCGAAAAGCAGAATAAAGAACGAAACGAAAAGACGTGGGAAATGGGCCTTGAAAATCGCGAATGAAACTGCACATTTTGTACCCATATTGATATTGTTGATTGTGCCCGACGACATTTCATAAGGGGAAGTCAGCGTTATGCGGATAGTCTTGCCCTCATTGCCATAAGGGAGATTGACGACCTGCCAGCTGCTGCCGACAGATTTTGTAAGATATTCTTCGTCGTGTTCGAGATTGAAAAGCACTTCGCCGTCAAGCTCAACTTTAAGCTCCTGCATGGTGAGGCGGAGAGAAACCGAGCGGTTTGGCACATAGTCATCAGGGATGACATTTTCTATTATTACAGGCTCGTTTGGCGCGGCATCCACAGTACACGGAATGAAAATCTCTTCGGTCGTGCCGTCAGGATATATACGCTGCCAGCCTGAATGCCATTCGGTATAAGGCTCGTTGTTGAAAATAAGATTTACAGGATTGAAAGATAAAGCGCCGAAAACAGACAGGATTATGCCTATGATAAGCGTCACACCTACAAAGATGACATGCAGTCGTTTATTCATTACCCTCCTCCTTTACATAAGATATATCAATGATAGCATAAAAAATAATTTTTAGCAATAGATAATTTGAAAAAATAAAGCAAATATATAGTTTTTTTGAATAAAATCGCCCGAAAACAGCCAAAGTATGACAAAAATTAAACGGTCACAAGATAAAAATAAACATTTTAACACTATTTTAACCTGTTACCAACAGATAATGTATGCGATAATGATGAGCAGAGGTTTCGCTGCTCACAATACCGCAGGGAACCCGAATAACAAAAATAAAAGCTCTCCCGAAGGAGAGCTTTTCTATTATGTAATTATTCCTCTGTTACAAATCTTGTGAGAAGTTCAAGCATGCACATTGCATCGTTGACGTTCATAAGTTCGACAGGGGAGTGGGAATATCTGCGTGGGATTGTGAGAGTTGCCCCTGCGATGCCCTTGCCGTGAATTGTGGAGCCGAGAGCATCTGTCGAGCAGCTGAAGCCGCAGACAGAGATAGGCTGGATTGGGATTTCGTACTTGTCTGTCAGACGGAAAATCTTTTCTTCCATAACAGGATTGATGAAGTTCATAGGGCCGCCGCCTTCCGAGAGGGAACAAGCCACGCCGTGACCGAGCTGCACAGGAAGGTCACGCTTCCAGTTCATGCCAGGTGTGAAGTCGGAGGCCAAGCGGTC
>JAZUBN010000053.1:0-2724 GCA_045638565.1 Oscillospiraceae bacterium
GGAAGGTGTCACCACAGGTGACGGATGAGGTGGTGCCGAAGGCATATTAAATAAACGGGCGATGCCCTACACCTCATCAGTCAGCGAAGCTGACAGCTTCTCCTCAAGGAGAAGTCTTGATTTGTTTTCTCCACATAACAACAGGCGGAAAATAATTTCCGCCTGTCTGATTTTTTGTGTTGGTTACGGGAGGGCGTGGAAACCCTCCCCTACACATAATGTGGTGTGATTACTTAGTAAGTTCGTTGAATGCTGCAACGATTGCATCTGCGTGTTCGGAAACAACATAGAGGATGTAGTTGCCGTTTACAATAGTCTGGGACTTTTCAACCAGTTCGAGCTGGTCTGGGAGATACATCTTCCACTGTTCAACGAGGTCAGCATTACGCTTTTCAACGCCTTCCTTGACAGCGTCCATCTTGCCTTCCTTAACCTTTGCAACGAAAACTTCTTCAGCCTTTACGTTGATCATAGGGAACTTGAGGGAGTAGCTTTCGAGATCTTCTGTGTTGAGGTAGTAGAATGTGGATGTCATTTCGTCGTCGCCGTCCATCTTAGCGATCATATTTTCTTCGCCGCCAACCTTTTCAACGAGAACTTCGTCGAGCTTAGCTACGATTTCGGATACTTCAGGATTCTTAGCGGAAGCTGTTTCCTTTTCAGCGGAGCAGCCTGCGAAAAGGGAGAGAACGAGAATGAGTGCGAGGGAAAGTGCTGTGAACTTTTTCATTTTTAATATTCCTTTCGAAATTAAATTGTCGTATGTTTTTTCTTACGGATGTTTAGACTGCAAAGGTTCCTGTTTTGTTCCATAATTTTTTGATTTTTTTTCAGCCTTCTCTTGTGAGAGAAGGGGGGCCGCTTCAGCGGTGGATGAGTAGTAACCATTCTTTACCCTACATGTTATTCTGTCAAATATGATTACATCAATTCATGTAAGAAGTACAATTCATTCTGTTATATACAATATTATTTGCAATTCTTTTCAATTTACCCTTGAAAATCCGATTTATTGGTGGTAGAATATAAAATATAATATAAGGCGAAAATTTGCGTGTAAATCTCGTTAAATATTTGCCGAAACCTACTCAGAAATGAAAATAATTTATTTAAGATAGGAGAATATAATTATGATTCCTACAATGATGGATGCTCTCGTTAAGACTGGTCCTGTTAAGGGCCTCACACTCATGCAGGTTCCTGTTCCTGTGCCAAAGGCAGGCGAAGTTCTTATCAAGATCAAGAAGACAGCTATCTGCGGTACAGACGTTCACATCTACGAATGGAACGAATGGTCCGAAAAGAACCTCAACCCACCTCTCACAGTAGGTCACGAATACGTTGGTGAAATTGCTGCTCTCGGTGAAGGCGTAGAAGGTCTTACAATCGGTCAGCGCGTTTCCGGTGAAGGCCATATCGTTTGTGGTCAGTGCTATAACTGCCGTACAGGTAACGGTCAGTGGTGCGAAAAGACACGCGGCGTTGGTGTTAACCGTGACGGTGCTTTCGCAGAATACCTCTGCATCCCTGCTTCCAACGTAGTTACAATTGAAGACGACCTTAAGGACGACGTTGTTTCCTTCTTCGATGCATTCGGTAATGCTACACATACAGCTCTTATGTGGGATCTCGTTGGTAAGAACGTTCTTATCACAGGCGCAGGCCCAATCGGTATCATGGCTGTTGGTATTGCTAAGTTCGCAGGTGCTCGTTCTGTTGTTATCACAGACCTCAACGACTACCGTCTCGACCTCGCTAAGAAGATGGGCGCAACAAAGTGCGTAAACGTTGGCCGTGAATCTCTCGAAGAAGCTATGAAGGAACTCGGCATCGACGAAGGCTTCGATGTAGGTCTCGAAATGTCCGGCGCTCAGCCAGCATTCAAGCAGATGCTTAACAATATGATGTGCGGCGGTAAGGTTTCTCTCCTCGGCCTCCAGGGCAAGGATATGATGACAGACTGGAACACAATCATCATGAAGGGTCTCACAATCCAGGGTATCTACGGCAGAAAGATGTACCAGACATGGTATCAGATGAAGCATATGGTACAGGGCGGCCTCGATATGGAACCAGTTATCACACATCGCTTCCACTATACAGAATTCGAAAAGGGCTTTGAAGCAATGATCTCCGGTATGTCCGGTAAGGTTGTTCTCAGCTGGGACAAGTAATTGTCGCTTCGCTCTCCCCATAAAACAGGCATCTTTTTGAAAAAATAAAAATGTAGGGGCGGGTCTGAAGTGCCCGCCCGTAAAATCTAACAAGGAGAAAATCTCTTATGAATAACGATACATTAAAGATTTTTGCCCAGCAGATTGAAGATATCAAGGCTGCTGGCACATACAAGGATGAAAGAGTTATCACAACTCCTCAGAAGTCCGTAATCGACACAACAAAGGCTAACGGCGTTCTCAATATGTGCGCTAACAACTACCTCGGCCTTTCCAACCACCCAGAACTCATCAAGGCTGCTAAGGAATCCTATGACAACTGGGGCTTTGGTCTTTCTTCCGTACGTTTCATCTGCGGTACTCAGCAGGTTCACAAGGACCTCGAAAGACCTATTGCTGATTTCTTAGGCCCAGACGACTGTATCCACTACCGTCCCTGCTTCGACCCTAACGGCGGTCTCTTCGAAACACTTCTCACAGCTGAAGACGCTGTTATCTCCGACGAACTCAACCACGCTTCCATCATCGACGGTATCCGCCTCTGTAAGGC
>JAZUBN010000054.1:0-21258 GCA_045638565.1 Oscillospiraceae bacterium
GGGTGTGCTTAAGGGTGGTGTTGTTGCAACAGTTATGTCCAATCTTGGTCTTCATGTATTTTTGAAGGAAAACGGAATAGATATATTAACAACTAAGGTTGGCGACCGCTATGTTCTTGAAGAAATGATCAAGAAGGGCTATAATATCGGCGGCGAGCAGTCTGGTCATATGATTGTATCTGACTATGCTACAACAGGTGATGGTCAGCTTACAGCAGTTAAGGTGCTTGAGATGCTTTCTTCAATGAATGCTAAGCCTTCTGCAATGACAAACAGCATTCAGATTTATCCTCAGATTATGATAAATGTAAACGTTCCAAATGACATCAAGAAGACAGTTGCTCAGCTTCCTGCAGTTCTTGAAGTGGCTAAGGAAATCGAAGAAGTATTCCAGGACAAGGGCAGAGTTCTCATCCGTCCATCCGGCACAGAAGCTAAAGTGCGTGTTATGGTCGAAGGTAATGACCTTGAAAAGGTTAAAATGTTCGCTGAAAAGGCGGCTGAAGCAGTTAGAAAATCCATTTAACAATATAAAGCCCCCATCTTGGGGGCTTTTACGGAAAAATGAAAGGAGGTAAAAAGAAAAGCTGATTTTCATTTTAAGCGCCAGGACTGCAAATGTGCAGTTGACGAGGAAGAAGGTTGGGTTATTTGGGGCCCGGAAATCGAAACATTCGGCGGATGCCTTCTGCTTAAACCGATAGGCATAAGTACATTTACAAAGACTGCAGGCGACTGCAGAAACAAAAATATGTACATCGGTATTTATAAATATAGTTTATTAAGGAGAACTAATATATGTGTGGTATTGTAGGCTATGTCGGTAAGAATAATGCAGTTCCTGTAATTCTTTCCGGACTTTATAAGCTGGAATACAGAGGCTATGACTCTGCCGGTATTGCAGTTATTGAAAATAATAATCTTAAGGTTATCAAGACTAAGGGCAGAATCAAGGATCTTGATGCAAAGATTCAGAATTATGGCGAAATTAATACAAATTGTGCTATTGGTCATACAAGATGGGCTACTCACGGTGCCCCATCCGATGTAAATTCCCATCCTCATATCAGTAAGAATGGCCGTATTGCTATCGTTCATAACGGTATTATTGAAAACTTCCTCGAACTTCGTGCAATGCTCGAAGCAAAGGGATTTGAATTTGTAAGCCAGACAGATACAGAAGTTGTTGCGCATCTTTTTGAACTCAACTATAAGGGAAATGCGCTTGAAGCACTTCAAAATACAATCAAGCAGCTCCGTGGCTCTTATGCTATCGGTGTTGTAACAGCAGATGCACCAAATGAAATCGTCTGCACAAGAAAGGATAATCCACTTATCATTGGTATTGGTGAAGGTGAAAATATCCTTGGTTCTGATATTCCTGCTATCATTGGTACAACAAAGAACTATATCATCCTCAATGACGGTGAAACAGCAAGACTTACAGCTGAATCTGTAGATGTTTACAACGCACTTGGTGATAAGGTTTCCAAGGAAATCCATGTTGTTGACTGGGATATTTCTGCTGCTGAAAAGGGTGGATACGAACACTTTATGATGAAGGAAATATGTGAACAGGCGAAGGCTGTAAGAGATACTCTTTCACCACGTATTTCCAAGCTTCTTCCTAATATGTCTGAAACAAATCTCAGCCCTGAAATGTTTAAAAATGTAAGAAATATTCATATTGTAGCTTGTGGTTCTGCACTCTATGCAGGTCTTGTTGGTAAGCATATTATCGAAAAGATCGCAAGAATTCCTTGCCTTGCAAATGTTGCTTCTGAATTCAGATATAATGATCCGATTATTGATGAAAATGATCTTTGCATCGTTGTTTCCCAGTCCGGTGAAACAGCAGATACTCTCGCTGCTATGCGTGAAGCAAAGAAGAGAGGCGCAAAGACTCTTGCTATTGTAAATGTTGTAGGTTCTTCGGCAGCACGTGAAGCAGACAGTGTTCTTTATACATGGGCAGGCCCTGAAATTGCTGTTGCAACAACAAAGGCATACTCTGCACAGCTTTCCGCAATGTATCTTGTTGCTGTTTATGCAGCTATGTCCAAGGGTATTCTCAACGAGGAAATGGCAATGGGTTACTGCAAGGAAATTATGGACCTTCCTGATCTCATTGATGAAGTTATCAAGACAAGAGAGCAGGTTCAGTATCTTGCTTCCATCTATTCCAACAGATCAAGCACATTCTTTATCGGTCGTGGTATTGACTATGCAGCAGCACAGGAAGCCTCTCTCAAACTCAAGGAAATTTCCTATGTTCACAGTGAAGCTTATGCTGCAGGTGAACTTAAGCATGGTACAATTTCCCTCATTGAAGATGGTACACTTGTAGTTGCACTTGCAAACGATGACGATGTTTATGAAAAGACTCTTTCCAACATCAAGTCTGTAAAGGCAAGAGGAGCTAACGTAATTCTTGTTACAAACAAGAACGTTACAGCAGACCCTGAAATTTGCGATCATGTTATCAAGATCCCTAAAACAATTGCAGAACTTTCAGCGTCTTTGTCTATTGTTCCAATGCAGCTTCTTGCATATTATATCGGTGTTTACAGAGGCTGTGATATCGATATGCCAAGAAACCTTGCGAAGTCAGTAACAGTTGAATAAAAATTTACAAATTCTTTAAAAATAAAAGCTTAAGTATTGACAAAAAGGCATAAATATGCTTTAATGTTACTGTGCTTGATTGTTTATCTTGGCATTATTGGTGAATTATGAACAATAAGTTATATAATGATTTGTCTATAAATGAGAATCTCTTCGCAGAAAAGTATGCTAAGCTGGTAACTAAAATTGCCAGAAAATATTATCTTGAGGGCGGAGACTATGATGATCTCATTCAAGAGGGAATGATCGGGCTCATTACGGCAATGCGTAAATACGATAGATCTAAATCGGATAACTTTGAGGCGTTTGCTGCTATGTGTATCAGACGCAGGATTTATGATGTAATCCGCGATGCTAATACCGGCAATGGTAAGCTTGATATTGTTTATACCGATTTTGAAAGTCATACAGAATATACTAATACTTTGGATGATCATGATCCGGAGGCTATGCTCTTAGATCGTGAGTCCGCAGCAGAAATTGAAAAAGCTTTAGCCAATTCACTCTCTCGGTTTGAATCCTCAGTAGCAGATTTATATCTTTGTGGGCTAAGTTCCGGAGAAATTGCTGAAAAATTGAAAAAAAGCAAGAAATCAGTAGACAACGCAATAGTCCGCATAAGAAAAAAGGCTGAAAAATGCCTTCAAAACAGGCGAATACAGGAAGAATCCTGTTCGTATATTAATTAAATGGCCCTGAAGGGCAATAAGAGAGAGGTAATTTAAATGTTCCAGGACAAAACACTTGTTTGCAAAGAATGTGGCGCTGAATTCGTATTCACAGCTGGTGAACAGGAATTCTACGCAGAACGTGGTTTCCAGAATGAGCCACAGAGATGTAAGGCTTGCCGTGACGCTCGCAAGAACGCAGCTCGCGCTCCACGTGAATTCTTTACAGCTACATGCGCAGCATGCGGTAAGGAAGCTAAGGTTCCATTCGAACCAAAGTCTGATCGTCCAGTATACTGCAGCGAATGCTTTGCAAAGATGAAGGAAGAAAACTAATTTATTTTAGTTAGTCAAAAGCCTTGCCTAAACAGCAAGGCTTTTTTGATTTTGGAGTAATTTATGAAAAAGCCACTTAAAAAAATATACGTTGAGATAACAAACTTATGTAACCTGAGATGTTCGTTTTGTTCTCAGTCATCGCGTAAAGGGGAATGGATGTCTGCTTCGGATTTTGATAAAATAGCAGGTCAAATCAAGAAGTATACAGACTATGTTCATCTTCACGTAAAAGGTGAGCCGCTTGTACATCCTGAGCTTAAAGAGATTCTTCAGATATGCAGTAGTTATGATATTAAAGTTAATATTACTACAAATGGTACTTTGTTATTCGATAGACTTGATATTCTATGTAATTCATCATCTTTAAGACAGGTAAATATTTCTTTGCATGCAGAAACTGACGATCCTGAAAGGTATTTTACTGAATGTGTTGAAGCAGGGAAAAAACTTGCGCAGGCGGGGGTTTATGTAAGTTTCAGATTGTGGAACGGCGAAGGTGGTGTTTCACTGAAAAAACGTTTGTTTGATCTCTTCCTGGAACATTATGAAAAGGGAAATCGCATAACGCTTGATGATAATATATTCCTAAGCCTTGATGAATTCTGGGAGTGGCCGCAGCTTACTATGCCTTATATTAGTGATAAAGGCATTTGCAATGGTCTCAGACATCATATTGGAATACTCGTTGATGGCACAGTAATTCCTTGCTGTCTTGATGGTGAAGCGCAGGCATCATTGGGGAATGTTTTTGATACTCCATTTGATGAAATATGGGAGAATAATATTATCCTTCACAGACAAAATATGTATAACAGAAAACTCACTTTGGAACTTTGCAAACATTGTTCTTACCGAGAAAAATTTCAATAATACTATTGAAAATACATTGAAAATAAGATATAATATTTACAGTATAAATAAAAGGAGGAACAACCAATGTTTGTTACACTTGATACAATCATTATTGACGTTCTCAGAGCTGATATGAGAACAGCTGATATTTTTGCTGAAGCAGGTATGCACTGCATGGGCTGCACAGGTGCTGCTTTTGAAAGTATCGCAGAAGCGGCTGCTGTACATGGCATCAGTGCTGAAACTCTTGTTGACAGACTCAACGCTTTCTTCGGAAACTAATTAAAGTCAATAAATTTATAATAGGGTGGATATATATCCACCCTATTTGTGAAATGTGGTGAAATATTGAAACTGACTGAAAGACTATTGACAATTGCGGATCTTTGCGAGGGCAGCAACGCTGTAATTGATGTGGGATGTGACCACGCAAAACTTCCGATTTATCTTATAGAGAACAATATTGTAAATAAAGCTATTGCAACCGACATCAGACAGGGACCGGTTGATAATGCAAGAAAAAATGTAAAGGCTAACAAACTTGAAGATCGTATACGAATAAACTTATGTAATGGTCTTGCAGATTTTGGTCCTGAAGACGGTGATACAATTATAGTTGCCGGAATGGGTGCTGAAGAAATTGTAAGTATTATTGATAATGCGCCATGGACTAAAAATGAAAATATCAAGCTTATTCTCCAGCCTATGACACTGGAATATAAGCTTCGCGAGTACTTATATAAAAATGGCTATGAAGTAAGAAATGAAGAAATAGCAATAGAAGGACCAAAGGTTTATACTATTATTTGCGCTTCATGGACAGGAAAAGAACTTAATGAAGAAAATTATAATCTGTTTTCAGATAAGTTATATCAGGGAAGAAACAGATGTACATATATAGAAAAACTGATAAAAAGATATTCGAGAATGCAGGAAGGACATAAACATTCGGCCGAAGGTGAGCGTGAAGATCTTAATGTAATTCTAAAGATGCTTCACTCAACTCTCGAAAAGATGAAAAGGGATCAGAATTAAATGTCACAGGATTGTTTTGTTATAAATGGTACGGTTAAAGAACTTGACCGCAGACTGAAAGAGGCAAGAATAGATAAAATATATATGCCTGCCAAGGATAAGATTCTTATGACTGTAAGAGCGGCAGAAGGAAATATTCGCCTTTTGCTTGAAGCGGGTAATATCGGTAAAGTCCATATCACAAAGCAGAAGTTTGAAAATCCGGATACTCCTCCTATGTTTTGTATGCTGCTCAGAAAGCATCTTGCGTCGGGAAGAATTGTATCGGTTCGTCAGCCATTTTTTGAACGTATGATGGAAATTACCTTTACATCTGCAGATGAAATGGGTAATGTAACCGAAAAATATATTTATATAGAAATGATGGGGCGCAGAAATAATATTATTTTTGTTGGCTCTGACAGAAGAATCCTCGGTTGTCTCAAGAAAATTGATATGGATATGTCGCAGGACAGACCTGTTCTTCCCGGACTTATCTATGAATATCCGCCTAAGCAGGATAAAGTAAATATTGTAGATGACAGTCTTTCTGAAATAACAGAAGTTCTTCCTGTAGGAGAGTGCACACATCAGATGCTTCTTGACAGAATTGCAGGTATTTCTCCTGCTATTGCAAAGGAAATCTGTTACAGGTCACAGAATAATGGTACAAATCTGCTCGATGAAATTATAGATTTCAGACATCTTGTTGCAGAGGATAACATTTATCCTGTAAATATCATTAAAGATGATAAAGTTACAGATTTTTCTGCATTTGAATTTGAATCTTTGAGAAAAGATGCTGAATTTGAAAAGGCAGAAGGATTTTCTGAAATGCTTGATGCATTTTATTTTGAAAAGAATCGCGAAGAGCAAAAGAGGAATGCATCTTCTCAGCTTCATAAGTTCATGACAAACGCATTTGAGAGACAGCAGAGAAAGATTGCAAATCAGAAAAATGAGCTTATAGTTGCGCAGAATCGTGATGAACTCAAGAAGAAAGCTGACCTTATTATGTCGAACCTTCATCTTATTAAAAAGGGAATGAAGGAAGCAACTTTGATTGATTATTACGATGAAGCTATGCCTGAAATCAAGATTGAACTTGATGAGCTTAAAACACCGCACCAGAATGCTCAGAAGTTATATGATCAGTTTGGTAAACTGAAAAATGCTGAAACAATGCTTCGTGAGCAGATTGCAAAGGGTGAGCAGGAACTTGAATATATTTCATCGGTTGTAACTGCAATTGAAAATGCAGAAGGTGTGCAGGATATTAACGCAATCAAGGATGAGCTTATTGAAAGCGGATATATCAGGGTGCGATCCAATGTAAAAAATCCAAAGAAAAAGAAAATCGACCCTCGTAAATATATTACAAGCGATGGTTTTCTTGTACTTTGCGGCAGAAATAATGTTGAAAATGATGCGCTTACGATGAAACAGGCTGATTTCAAGGATGTCTGGCTGCACGCAAAGGATGTTCCTGGAAGCCATACAATCATTGTAAGAAACGGAAGAGAAGTAACCGATACTGCTATTGAAGAAGCGGCTAAAATTGCTGCATATTATTCAAAGATGTCAAAGCAGTCACTTGCTGCAATTGACTATACAATGATTAAATATGTAAAGAAAATACCGGGTGGCAAGCCTGGTATGGTAACATACACTAATTATAAAACTGTATTCGTAAAGCCTGAACTTATCAAGGAGGCATAATGAAGCTGGAAAATTGTATTGTTCTTATACACGGATTTGGCGGTGGATATTTCGAATTGGAAAACCTGGATAGATTTCTCACAGAAAAAGGTCTGGACTGTCGTTTTGTTCAGCTTGCCGGTCATACAGGAAGATATAAGGATTTTATGCTTGTAACACGTAAGCAGTGGATTAAGTCTGCAAGAAAGCAAATCGAAGCTATTCTTGAAGAGTATGAAACTGTTACTGTTGTTGGTTTTTCAATGGGTGGACTTATTGCCACATATATGGCTGATTTGCCTGTAAAGTCATTCATATTTGTAAATACTCCGCTCAGATTAAGTGATGCCGGTAATGTAGTGGGAAATATTTTCAAGTCTTTTACTCAGTATGCTCAAAAATATATCAAGGCATCTGTCAGGACCCCACTTCCTGCATTATATGAGCTTAATGAGCTTTTGCGCGAAACAAAAGATACTAATTTTAACAAAATAAAAGTCCCTTGCCTGATTATTCAGACAAGGGATGATGATACTGCCAACAGTAAAAGTGGCGATATGATTTCACAAAGATTGCACAGCGAACATCAGGTTATCTACTATGATGAGGGAGGCCATAAAATATTCAATGGCGACCAGTGCCAGCAAGCTTGTGAAGATATTTTAGATTTTATTGAATTTACCAACTACTCGATAGATAGGCATACCCTGTGATGAAAACTTTTCCTCATATTCTGTCATGATATTTGGTGTATCTGTTGAGTGGAGATCGAATGTGATTTCCGAAAGGGTCATACCAAAACCGGACATTTCATTGAGGGAGAACTCAAACAGTTTCTGATTGTCTGTCTTGAACTCAACCTGACCGCCTTCCTTGAGCACTTCTCTGTAAAGTGTAAGGAAGTTCTTGTGTGTGAGTCTTCTCTTAGCCTGCTTCTTTGGAGGCCATGGATCGGAGAAATTGAGGAAAATCTGGCTGACTTCATCTTTTTCAAAGATATCAGTTACAGTTGCGCCATCACATGCAATGAAGATAAGGTTTGGAAGTTCGAGGGAAATGGAGTTTTCGAGAGCTGTAAGGAGAGCACCGATTTCACGTTCAATACCGATGAAAAGCTTTTCAGGATTTGCTTTTGCATGTTCGATGATGAATCTGCCCTTACCGCAGCCCACTTCGATAGCAATAGGAAGGTCACTTTCAAAATATTCATTCCATTTGCCTTTATACTCAGTTGGATTTTCAACGAGCATAGACTTTGTACGTTCGAGACGTACATCAAGATTTTTCTTTTTACGCATTCTCATAATTTACATACCTCACTATAATTCGACTGTTTTTATTATACATTCAAATTGAAAAATATGCAAGTTATAATTGACGATAAGAAGAAAAAGATATAAAATAAAGTTAATATAATTATCAGCGAGGATCACAATGAACACTAAAAAGGATTTTAAGTTAATAGCACAGAATATTGCATTTTTGATTTTCGGCAGCATTCTGTACGCTGCAGGTATTGCGCTTTTTCTTGATCCAAATCAACTTGCTCCTGGTGGTGTAGTTGGTATTGCTATTATTTTTAATCGTATTTTTTCTATTCCAACAGGTACAATTATTTTTCTTATAAATGTTCCGCTTATGCTTCTTGCGTGGTGGAAACTCGGTTTCAAGATGATTGTATCTACAATGTTTGTTACTGTTTTTTCTTCAGCGCTTGTTGACTTTATGGCAGCATTTGGTGCAATTTCAAGTGATCTTTTGCTTTCTGCCGTATTTGGCAACTCTCTTGTTGCAGCAGGTATGGCGCTCATCTTCAAGGCTGGAGCTACTTCCGGTGGTACAGATATTATCGTTAAACTTATTAAAATTAAATACAGACACGCAAGCACAGGAACATTGTTCTTTATCACTGATGCAATAGTTGTCATTTCATCTATTTTCGTATTCAAAAACTTCGAAGTTGGTATGTATGCGGTTCTTGCAATGGTTGTATTCACTATCGTATTTGATAAGCTTATTTACGGTGCCGATGGCGCAAAGATGGTGCATATTATGTCTGACAAGAAGGAAATTATAGCTCAGCGTATTATGGCTCTTGAAATCGGACTCACATTCGTAAAGGGTTATGGTGGATTTACAAAGAGTGAAAAGGATGTCATTCTTTGTGTTGTGAAAAAGCCTATGCTTCCAAAAGTTCAGGATATTGTAAAGGAAGAAGATCCGTTTGCGTTCATTATTGTTTCTTCCGCAACTGAAGTTTTGGGTGAAGGATATAAAAGTCATTATTCTGAAAGATTATAAGGAGGATATATTATGCTTACTTCTCTCGAAAAAAATCTCAAAATGCACAAGATTGAATACAAATATTTCGATTCATCCGCTCTTGCTGTGGAATATCTTAAGAATGAAATTAAAGGTGAAAAAGTTGCATTTGGCGGCTCTATGACATTGAAAGAACTCGGGCTCTATGATATTCTTAAAGAAAATAATGATGTTTTCTGGCATTGGGAAACAAAAACTCCTGAACAGCGCAAAATAGAGAGTGAGCTTACTGTATATATGCTCTCTGCAAATGCAATTGCTGCGACAGGTGAAATTGTTAATATTGATGGTACAGGTAATCGTGTTGCAAATGCAATTTATGGCCCTCAGAAGGTTTATTATGTAATTGGCGAAAATAAGATTACTCCTGACCTTATGTCAGCTATTGACAGAGCAAGAAATATTGCCGCACCACCTAACGCAAAACGCCTTGGTTTGAATACACCATGCGCTATTGATGGAAAATGCCATAACTGTGCAAGTGAAAGCCGCATTTGCAATGCTATGTCCATTGTTATGGGCAGAACAAGCAAGCAACAGAAATGTGAAGTTATCGTAATAGGTGAAAAACTTGGATATTAAACTCAGACTTGCTTCGGCGCTGTGTGCGGGATGTATTTTGCTTTCGGGCTGCAGTATAGGTGGGGAGGTTTATGAAAAAACTCCACATATAAGTGGTGATCAGCAAGGACAAATCCCGTCTGATATGGTTGTAGTATCTACATATTCTTCAATCAAAAGTAAACTGCAGGAGATGATTAACTCGGCGCAGACATCGGTTAAATTTGCTGTCGTTGATTACTGGGGTGATATTGACACAGATATCAAAGACATAATTATGCAGATAACGAATGATGATCCTGTCGGAAGCTACGCTGTGTCTTCAATTATTTACGAACAGGCTAAATCGATTGGATATCATCAGGTTTCTTTATCAATACAGTATAAGAGAACTGCGCAGGAAATCAAAAATATAGTGAATATTAAAAATCAGGAAGATTTTGATGTTCAGCTGACAGATACTTTCAAACATTTCAAAACAAGACAGGTATTTAATGTGTCATTTTCGGGTGATGAGAATACTCTGCTTGATATGGTATATAAGGCATATTATAATTCTCCTAAAACATCTATTGGCCTTAAATCAGTAAAAATAAGCAAGATAAAGGATACTAAACTTAATCAGATTATCGAAATGGATATTGAATATCTGTGGGATAAGGCTGATTTGCTTATAATGCGTGATCTTACTGAGAAGGCGGCTAAAGCTGCTGTTGCTGAAATGCACGATAAGACAACCGATGAAAAAATTCAGTTTATATATGATTATTGTCATGCTATTCCAATTGATGCAGAGTCTATGATAGTTGTTGCCGAAACAAATAACAGTCAGCCAAAGAGTGAGCCGTATTCAGCGTACGGTGCACTTGTTACTGGCAAGACATCTCAGAGTGGTATTGCATTGGCTGCAAAGCTTTTGTGCGATCTGCTTGAAGTTCCGAGCTATATAATTGAGGGTGTAAAGAATGATGTGCCTCATTTGTGGCTGGTTGTCGACAGAGGAGATATCTGGCAGCATTTTGATGTTACCAACAGCGAGGGAAATTATATTATCTCATCTATGGATCTTGCTCAGAACTATCATTTTAATGAGGATATATACAATATTTATTAATTAATAGAATATATCTGGAAACACTAAACTTATCTTTGATAATTGAGGTGTTCTGATGATAATTCTTGACAATGTATGTAAAACTTACAGAACCGGTAACATTCATACCGAAGTTTTGAAGAATATTTCGCTGTGTATTGAAAAAGGCAGTTTCTGTTCAATAGTTGGAACTTCGGGATCCGGCAAATCCACATTGCTTAATATTATGGGATGTATTGATTATGCAGATAAAGGGAATTATTTCCTCGATGATGAAGATATAAGTAAAGCTGGTTATGACAGATTATCATATATCAGAAACAACAAAATAGGATTCATATTTCAAAATTTTAATCTTATAAAGAATCTCAGCATACTCGACAATGTAGAACTTCCGCTTGTCTTTTCGGGTATTCCATATAAACTGAGAAAGAAACTGGCTTTTGAGGCGATTGATAAAATAGGTTTGGCTTCACGTATTTTTCATCGGCCTAATGAGCTTTCAGGAGGTCAGCAGCAGAAAGTTGCTGTTGCACGAGCTATAATTAAAAATCCTCCATTGATTCTGGCTGATGAACCTACAGGAAATCTTGATCCGATTTCCGGGAAAGAAATAATGAATATACTGCGTAAACTCAATAATAATGGCAGTACGATTGTTATGATTACTCATGATATGAAGTGTGCTGAAATGACCGACAGAATTATAAGAATAAAGGAAGGGAAGATATAATAAAATGGAAAGACGCGATAAAATAAACTACTATCTTGATATTGGTCAGACAGTCCTTAAAAGGGGAACATGCCTCAGAAGAAAATATGGAGCAATTATTGTAAAGAATGATGTTATTATCTCCACAGGTTATGCAGGCGCACCACGAGGTCGTGCAAACTGTTCTGATCTTGGTTTCTGCCGCAGAGAACAGCTTCAGATTCCAAGAGGACAGCGTTATGAAATTTGTCGTTCTGTCCATGCAGAAGCAAATGCAATTATTGCTGCAAGCCGTGAAGAAATGCTTGGTGCTACATTATTCCTTGCAGGCGAAGATGCAAGAACAGGTCAGCTTATTGCTGATGGAACCTGCTGTAATATGTGTAGAAGACTTATAATAAATGCCGGCATCGAAAAGGTAATAATCAGAAATACTCCAGATGAATATACAATTGTAAATGTTGAAGATTGGGTAAAGGAAGATGATGTTCTTCCTGATGAGATGACAAGCTCATATAAATAAGATTTTGTCATACATATCATATAATATATCTTTTATATCTGAAAATAACTCTTGATTATTATATTTTTTAATATTAATTTTTTTCTGAGTTATTGCAACTTGTAAAATCCTGTGATATAATTATAAAGTTATCAGAAAGGAAGTGTTAAAATGCCGGAAAAAAAGATCTCAACAGCTGTTATCAGAAGAATGCCAAAGTACTATAAGTATGTAAATCAGCTTCTCGACAGTGGTATTACGAGAATTTCTTCCAGTAAACTGGCTGAAATGATGGGTCTTACGGCTTCTCAGGTCAGACAGGACTTCAATTGTTTCGGTGGCTTTGGACAGCAGGGTTATGGTTATAACGTTGAGTTTTTGCGTGACGAAATTGCAAATATTCTCAATATAAACAAGAAGAATAAGGCTATTATTATCGGTGTTGGTAATCTTGGACGTACTCTTATCAATAATTTTAATTTTGCAGCATGCGGTGTTGAAATTGTATGTGGCTTTGACGTAAATGTTGAAGGACATGGCAATACTATCAATAGTGTCCCGATTTACAATGTAAGCGAACTGGAAAATATTATGGAAAGTGAAACACCTGATCTTGCAGTGCTTACTCTGCCTAAGCGTCTTGCAAAAACTATGACTGCAAGACTTATTGAATGTGGCATCAAAGCGGTATGGAATTTCACAAATGTTGATCTCCATCTTGATTTTGATTGCATTCCGATTGAAGATGTTCACTTCTCTGAAAGCCTTATGACACTTACATACAGACTTAAAGAAAAGCAGAATAAGAAATAAAACAAAAGCTCTCCGGAAAGGAGAGCTTTATTTTGTATGTTAAATATTTTATTGCACCAAAAAAGCCGGCATAAAACCGGCTTAGAATTGGAGCTACCGAGCGGGATTGAACCGCCGACCTCGTCATTACCAATGACGTACTCTACCAACTGAGCTACGATAGCAATTAAAAAGGGAAACGATCAATGACCGTTTCCCTTTGGCAGGGGCAGTAAGGATCGAACTCACGACACGTGGTTTTGGAGACCACTGCTCTACCACCTGAGCTATACCCCTGTATTGTTGACTGCTTGTATATAATACCATATAAATCCTGATTTGTAAAGAGTTTTTTTCGATTTTTTTAATATTTTTTCAAAATAGACGAAAGGACCAATTTGCAATGTGTTTACATCTGATTTGTTATACATTTAGTACATATTATTGCAACTTTTCTGTTGAAGTTGATGGCTATTAGTGTTATAATTACAGTAAAATAAACAGTTATGAGAGGTGCATTATGAAATTTGTAGTTCCTCAGTATAAAGGCGAGAATAAAGGACATTATTCGCCGGGGGTTATTTCCAACGGTTTACTTTTTATATCGGGTCAGCTTTCGATCGATCCTGATACAAGACAGGTCGCACAGGGCGGAATTGAAGAACATGCAAGACTTGCGCTTGATAATCTTGACAGAGTTCTGAAAGAAGCAGGAGTTGAACGATCTTCTGTCGTTCAGTGCAGAGTATATGTATCAGATATTGATGATTGGGACAAAGTAAATATTATTTACAGTGAGTTCTTTGGTGACCACAAACCTGCAAGAATTATCGTTCCGGTTTCTAAACTTCATTTTGGATGCCTCATTGAAATTGAAGCAATTGCGGAGGTGAAATAATGCAATACGTTTGCAATAAATGCGGTAAAACAGAAGATGTAATAACCCGTAAAGCAAAATGTGAATGTGGTGGTTTATGGAAGCTTGATTATAAGGCTCCACCATTCAGCCTTGATAAAATTGACAAGACATGCTGGAATATGTTCCGTTACAGACATTTTATGCCGCTTGAAGGTGATACGTGGAAAGATATTACTCTCGGAGAGGGTATGACACCTGTAATACAGTTCAATGATAATGTAATGCTTAAAATGGATTTCTGTATGCCTACACTTTCTTTCAAGGACAGAGGTGCGGCGATGCTTGTTGCACATTGTAAGGCAATTGGTGTTGATTCTGTTGTACAGGACAGCAGTGGTAATGCTGGCAACAGCGTAGCTGCGTATTCGGCAAAGGCTGGAATTGAATGTGAAATTTTTGTTCCTGAGGGAACATCTCCACATAAAATCAACATGATAAAATCTCATGGTGCAAAGGTAAATGTAGTTCCTGGAACAAGAGATATGTGCGCAGATGCCTGTCGCAAGCAGGTAGATGAAGGTGGAAAATACTATGCGAGCCATGTATATAATCCATTTTTCTATCAGGGTACAAAAACATATATTTATGAAGTATACGAGCAGCTTGGAAGAATTCCTGAGAATATTTTCATTCCATTGGGTAATGGCACATTATTTATTGGCGCTGTAATAGCTCTTGAAGAGCTTATGGATAGTAAAGTGATAGATAAGATGCCTCAGATTTTTGCTGTTCAAAGTGAACTTTGTGACCCATTTGTTACTGCTCATGAAAATGACCTGAGCACACCTGCAAAAATCACACCTAAACCAACTATGGCGGAAGGTATTGCAATTGGCATACCAATGCGAGGCAGTGAAATACTTGAATACATTTATAAATATAATATAAAGACAGTTCGAGCACCTGAAAACAGAATACTTGAAACGAGAGATCTTCTTGCACGAAAAGGTATTTATTGCGAACACACAACCGCTGCAACATATGCTGCATATATGGATTACATCGACAAAAATGAAAAACTTAATGACGTTCTTATTCCTATGTGCGGTGCCGGAATGAAGTCAGATAAATAAATCAAATGGAGGTAAATATGAAACATTCGTACATTTATGATCATTATTATAAATATCAGGAAATTACTGATATTCTCACTGAATATGCACAGAAGCATAGTGATATAGCTCGTTTGGGCTCCATTGGTGTTACAGAGCAAGGCAGAAATATCTGGCTTATGGAAGTAACAGACCTTTCTACAGGTGATTTTTCTGAAAAGCCTGCACTTTATATTGAAGGCAACATCCATGCTGGTGAAGTTACAGGCGCTATGACTGTTATGTACCTTCTTGATGTGATTTTCTCTAATCTTGACAATGAAGAAATTCAGGAGATGCTTAAGAATTATACAATCTATGCTCTTCCACGTCTTTCTCCTGATGGATCAGAATTCTATCTCACAACTGAACACAGCGTACGTTCTGTCCCAAAGATGTATCCATATGACAAGCTTATGCCTGGTGTACACAGACAGGACATTGACGGCGACGGTGTTGCACGCCTTATGCGTGTGAAGTCCAAATATGGCGTATGGAAGATCTCAGATAAGGATCCTCGTGCGATGACAAAAAGACTGCCTGATGATATCAAAGGCGATTTCTATAATGTTTATGATGAAGGTGTACTTGAAGAGTTTGATGGTATAGTTGGTAATTTAGCTGATGCACCTGCTCCATATGGTAATGACTTCAACAGAAACTATCCTATTGGCTGGGAAACAGAAGATAAGCAGCGCGGCTCCGGCAAATATCCTCTTGCACATAATGAAACAAAGGCCAATGCTGAGTTCATTCTCAATCATCCTAACATTTGCTTCGTAATTGATATGCATACAGCGGGCGGTCAGAATCTTTATATGCCTGGATTCAAGAGTGCAAAACAGACAATCAAGGAAGATATAGCACTTTATAAGGCTATAGGCAAGATGGCTCACGAAGAAAACGGTTATCCTGTTCTTAATGTATATGACGAATATCTCCCACAGGGTGCACCATCTGCATTCGGTGGCTTCGATGATTTCGTTCACTTTGTGCTTGGTATTCCTGCGATTGCAATTGAATGCTGGGATCTCGATGTTCGTGCTGGCATCAATGTTCAGTATCCACCAAGAATTGAAGTTCCTGACGAAGAACAGGAAGAAAATGCTCTCAAGTATCTTAAGTGGGCAGATGAAAATCTTGCCAAGGAAGAAGGATTTATGGAATGGACAAAGTTCGATCATCCTCAGCTTGGCGAAGTTGAAATTGGCGGTTTTGACCTTAAATATACAAGACAGAATCCACCACCAGCAAAGTTCCTTCTTCAGGAAGTACAGAAGCATACAAGATTTGCTCTCCGTGCAGTTAAAACATTCCCACGTGTAGGTTTTGATACTATTGAAACAGAACAGCTCGCTGATGATATTTTCAAAATCGATGCAGTTATCGGCAACGATGGATTTATGCCTACATATGTATTTAAGGAAGGTCTTAAGAGCAAGAATCTCAAGGATCTTACTGTGGAACTGGATGGCAATATTAGAATTGTTCAGGGTATGCCTGAGGAAAAGATTGGACATCTTCAGGGTATTTCCGGTATAAAGGCAAATAATGGTCTTACACTTAATTCAAGACCTACGGGTGACCTCTGCAAGAAGGTTACATGGATTGTCAAGGCTGAAAAGGGCACAGAAGTTACACTCAAGTGCCGTGGCGGCAGAATCGGCAAGGTTGAAACAAAGATTGTTCTTTAATTAGTACTGGAGGAAAAAATGAAGCAGACTTACGTTTATGACCATTACTACAAGTATCAGGAAATTACTGATATTCTCAATAAATATGCAGAAGAACACAGTGATATTGCTCGTTTAAGCTCAATTGGTACAACAGAGCAGGGCAGAAACATCTGGCTTATGGAAATTACAGACCTTACAACAGGCGATTATTCTGACAAGCCAGCACTCTATATCGAAGGTAATATTCATGCAGGTGAAGTTACAGGATGTATGACAGTTATGTTCCTTCTTGATACAATTTTTACCAACTGTAACACAGAAGAAATCAAGAAGATTCTTGCTCAGTATACAATCTATGCTGTACCACGCGTATCTCCTGACGGATCGGAATACTTCCTTACAACAGAAGATACTGTACGTTCTGTTCCTAAAATGTATCCTTATGATACAGAAATGCCTGGTCTTTACAGAAAGGATCTTGATGGTGACGGCGTTGCACGTCTTATGCGTGTTAAGTCCAAGTTTGGCGTATGGAAGATTTCCGATAAGGATCCTCGTCTTATGACAAAGAGAGCACCTGATGAAACAGAAGGTGAATTCTATAATGTATACGATGAAGGCATTATCAACGAATTTGACGGAATCAATATCGTAGATGCTCCTGCAAAATATGGCAATGACTTCAACAGAAACTATCCTATCGGATGGGAAACAGAAGATAAGCAGCGTGGCGCAGGTAAATATCCTCTTGCTAACAATGAAACAAAGGCTAATGCAGACTTCCTTCTTAGCCATCCTAACGTATGTTTCGTAATTGACATGCACACAGCAGGCGGTCAGAATCTCTATACACCTGGCTATAAGAGTGCAAAGCAGGCTATCAAGGAAGATATCGATCTCTTCAAGGCAATGGGCAAGATGGCAAATGAAGAAAACGGTTATCCTGTTCTCAATGTATTTGATGAATATATGCCGGCATCTGCTTCTGTAACCTATGGTGGTTTTGATGACTTCTGTCACTTTGTTCTCGGTATACCTGCCATGACAATTGAATGCTGGGATCTTCCTGTGAGAGCAGGCCTTGATGTCAAGTATCCTCCAAAGGAAAATCTTTCTGATGCAGAGCAGGAAGAAGATGCATTTAAGTATCTCAAGTGGGCTGACGAAAACCTTTCCAAGGAAGAAGGATTCAAGGATTGGACAAAGGTTGAACATCCACAGTTGGGCGAAGTTGAAGTAGGCGGATATAATGTAAAGTTCTTCCGTCAGAATCCTCCTTCAAAGTTCCTCCATCAGGAAGTTGAAAAGCATACAAAGTTTGCTCTTCGTGCTGTAAAGGCTCTTCCAAATGTAAACTTTGAAAAGATCGATGTTCAGGCGGTTTCTGAAGATGTATTCAAGATCGAAGCCATCGTTGGCAATTCCGGTTATATGTCTACATACATTTTCAAAGAAGGTCTTAAGAACAAGTCTCTCAAGCCACTCAAGGTTGATATGATTGGCGAATATGAGCTCATTCAGGGCAAGGCAGAAGAACAGATTGGTCATCTCCAGGGACTTTCCGGAATCAAGACAGTCAATGGACTTGCTCCATATTCCAGACAGAGCGCTGAACTTTGCAAGAAGATTACATGGATCGTTAAGGCAAAGAAGGGTACAGAACTCAAGTTTGTATGCTCCGGCGGCAGAATTGGCAAGACAGAAGCATCTGTTACTTTGTAATATAAATAAAAGGTGTCAGAAATGGCACCTTTTTTCTGTTTATAATACAATTTTCTATTTACTATGAGATAAAAAAATGGTAAAATATATATAATATGGTTTTTGAGAGGCAGATATGAAAGATAAACTGAAAAAAATATTTGAATATAAACACATATATCTTGTTTTATCATTTTTTATTCCATTCTTTACAATGGGATTGGCTTATGCGTGTCAGGGGACATTTCCATTTGGCGACAGACAGATAATGATAAGTGACTTCTGGCATCAGTACTATCCGTTTCTGGTGGAATTGCAGAATAAACTGCAGCATGGCGGGAGCCTGTTGTATTCATGGAATGGTGGTATAGGCACAAACTTCCTTTCAATGGCATCATATTATCTTATGAGTCCTCTGAATCTGCTTGTAGTGCTTGTTCCTCCGGCTTTGCTGCGTGAAGCTGTTGTTTTATTCATGATGACTAAAATTGGCTGTGCGGGCTTATTTATGGCTATTTTTATGCTCAGAATAATGAACAGGGAAGAAGATAAAACTTTGCCTGTTTTCGCTTCAATGTATGCTCTCTGCACATATGTTATCGGCTATTGCTGGAACATAATGTGGATGGATACATTTGCACTTATGCCGCTTGTTATTCTCGGTACACTTTCGATAATCAAGGAAGGGAAGTTCAAGCTTTATATCGTAACACTTGCGCTTTCTATTATCGCCAATTACTATATCGGTTATATTGTGTGCGTTTTCACAGCAATCAGTTTCTTTGCGGGCTGTATTTGCTATAAGGTTGATTTCAAAACCTTCTTCAAGCGTCTTATGCAGATTGCATTCTATACTTTGATAGGTATAGGGTTGACTGCTTTTATTACAATACCGGCTTATATTGGTCTTACCGAAACATACAGCATAAGCAATAAGTTCCCGACAAAAGTTGAATTCTATGAATCGTTTTTTGATATAATTGGTAATTTCTCTTATATTTCAATGACCACTGTACTCGATGGTCTTCCAAATGTTTTTTCAAGTATGTTCTGTTTCATGCTTCTGCCTGTATATTTCAGCATGACAGAAATTAAAATGAGAGAAAAAATAACAGTTCTTTTGCTTATTGTATTTATGGTCGTAAGCTGTAATTTCAATATGCTTAATTTTATCTGGCACGCTTTCCATATTACAAATATGATTCCGTACAGATTCTCGTTTATAATACCGTTTATAATTACAATTGTCGGTTTCAGGACGTTCCCGCGTATAAAGGATATTGACTTTACAGATGCTGCATTGATGGTACTTGCAGGGCTTCTTACTGTGGTATGTGCTTACTTTGGCCCACAGCAGAATATTTGTGTTGCGGCAGGTACTGCGTTGCTGATTGCATATGCGCTGTTGCTTGTATTTATGGTAAAATATCCCGAGAAAAAGGAATTGGCATTGAATATTCTTCTTATATTTATGCTTTTTGAAGTATGTTCAAGTGCAGTTATTCTCTACGGAAATACAGGTACTTCACAGAGAAGTATTTATCCTGAAAAATACGATGAGATTCAGGTGCTCCTCAATGAAATTGAAGGGGAGAATGCACGAGTTGAAATGTCCAACTGGAAGACAACGAATGATCCTATGCTTTATCATTACAAGGGCGTAACTCAGTTTTCATCTATGGTAAAGGTTGATGTTACAAACTTCTCGAGAGCAATTGGATTAAGCGCTGTTGACAGACAAAATCGTTATCTGTATACCGAAAATTCTCCATTTTTGCATAATTTGCTCGGCGTAAATTATATGATTTCAAAGAATGGAGATATTGCGGCTCCTGAATACTGGTCAGCTGTTGAACAGGAAAACAACAGCGTACTTTATAAGTCAAAATATCCACTTTCTATCGGATATATGGTAAACAAACATGCTGACGAAATGTCGTTGAATTATTCTCAGCCATTTGATTCACAGAATTCAGTTTTTTCTGAAATGACAGGTGTGAAATTCAATCTGTTTGAAACTGAAAACCGTCAGGTGTTCAAGTGCAAAGATAACTTTGTATGGAATTATACAATGCCGCGTGACGGAGTTTTATATGTCTATACAGATGGTCCTAAGACTAAAAACCTCAAGATTTCAGGCGCAGATCAGGCATTTGAATATGAAAACAGCTATGCATCCATACTTTGTGCAGGTACTTACAGTAAGGGTGATATAGTAAAATTTGAATTTGAACTGCGAGAAGGCGATGCAAGCAATATAACTGTATATACATCTTTTATGAATACTGATGTTTATGAAAAAGGTTATTCAGCGCTTGCTGATGAGCAGCTTGATATTACAACATGGAAGGACACAGTAATTGAAGGTAATATCAATGCACTGAAGGATGGAATCTTATATATGTCGGTTCCTTATGAAGATGGCTGGACAGCATTTGTAGATGGTAAGAAAACAGAAATTATAAAAATTGGCAAAGCTATGTGCGGCCTTAATCTTGAAGCCGGAAATCATGAAATCAGATTTGAATATTTTCCTGCAGGCTTGCTGCCGGGTCTTATAATTACAACAACTGCATTATGGTCATTTGTAATGATGTGTTTCCGCAAAAAGAAAGTATTTTAATAAATAAAGCTGTCTGATTTTTCAGGCAGCTTTGTTTGATTATTTCACAAAATAGTGATATAATATTATT
>JAZUBN010000055.1:0-7024 GCA_045638565.1 Oscillospiraceae bacterium
TGTACTAACACAACAGGTGCGGTATTGCCGAACACGGGTGGTATTGGCACTGGCGTATTCAAGATCATTGGTATGACAATGATGGCTCTGGCGGGGGTAGTAATTTTCCGCAAGAGAAAAAACGAGGCATAAGCCTCCCTTAAATCCAAATAAGTTCTCTGCAGGAGGATGATGACACTTCTGCAGAGACTTAGATAAAAAAACTTAAAAGAAAAAAGAAAAAGGAGAAAAACTTATGAAACGCACAAATAAGTATTTATCCCTCGCATTGGCTATCATCATGGCCCTCTCCCTCTGCGTAACATCCTTCGCAGCAAACGATGGTTCCATCACACTCAATAATGCAGTTGTAGGTGAAACATACACACTTTATAAGGTATTCGACGCAACATATACAGGTTCCGGCGAAAACCTTAAGATTGCTTATACATACACAGGTGACCCAGCAACAGATGCATTCCTCAACACAATGGTCAACGATGCAACTTGCCCACTTAAGGCAACTCTCGCTACAACAGGTAAGTACAACATCGCTAAGGCAAATGCTGAAGTAACAGACGAAGCAGTTCTTACATTCATCAAGAACAATGCAACAAAATATACACTTGTTGAAACAATCCCAGCTTCTTCCACAACAGTTGTATTCGACGAAATCGGCTATGGTTATTACTACATTACAACATCCCTCGGTTCTCTCGTAACAGTTAACAGTGCAGCTAAGGATGTAACAGTTCAGGAAAAGAACTCCGTTCCTACTATGGAAAAGAAGATTGTTAACGGTAATAACCTCGTTGATGAAATCACAGCAGATATTACAGATGTAGTTAACTTCAAGATTACAATTACAGACGGTAAGGGCACAGATAATGCTATCGTTCTTCACGATACAATGGAAAATGGTCTTACACTTGATGCAACATCCATTAAGATTAATGGTGCAGCTATTACAGCAGAAATTGGTACAGTAGAATCTTCTGAACACGCATTTACAATTAATTTTGCTGATACATATATTGCAGGTCTCAATGAAAATGCAACAATTGTTGTAACATATTCTGCAACACTTAATGCTGGTGCTGAAATCTTTGGTGCAACAGGTGAATCAAACGATAATGAAGCTTGGATTACATATTCCCAGCAGACATCTGAACATGACATTGTTAAGGTAGAAACACATCAGTTTGATGTATTCAAGTACACAGGTACAACTGAAGAAAAGAATCCTCTTCCTACAGCTGAATTCGTATTGAAGAACACAGATAACCAGTTTGCAAAGGCAACATTGAATGGCACAGTATATACATTCAACGGTTGGACAGCAAACGAAAAGGAAGCAATGACATTCGTAGCTCCAGCAACAACAGCTGAATTTACAATCAAGGGTCTTGCAGAAGGTACATATAACCTTATCGAAACAAAGGCTCCAGAAGGCTACAATATGCTTACAGTTCCTGTAGAAGTTGAAATTGAAGTTGTAGAAAATGCAGAAGAAACAGCAACTGTAGAAGTAATGCAGCTTTCTCAGGATGGCGTATCTGTTGAACAGATTGAAGTTCTCAACCAGTCCGGTGCTCTCCTTCCATCCACAGGTGGCGTTGGTACAACAATGTTCTACGTTCTCGGTTCTGTTATGATGATCGGCGCTGCTATCCTTCTCGTTACAAAGAAGAAGATGGCTAACGAACAGTAATCGTTGACATTCAAATCAAAACTTGTTAAAATTATTCATATACGGGGGCGGCTCAGCCCGCCCCCAATATGAGCAACAGGGAGAATCCTATGAGAAAGCACTTATCCACTATAATCCTCGTCATCATCTTCTTCGTAGGCCTCTCCGTATTGCTCTATCCGACTGTTGCCGACTATATCAACTCCAAGCACCAGTCGAAAGCTATCGCTGAATATGTTGAAGCCATGAGCAATTTCGACCCGAACCTTTACGCCGAACATTTTGAGAGAGCCCGCGAATATAACGCTTCGCTTCTCAATGACCCTATCCGTTTTGCTCCCAACGAGGAAAAGCTCAAGGCTTACCACAATATTTTCGGCGAGATGAACACCCCTATCGGCTATATCGAAATAGGCGCTATCGGCGTGGACCTTCCGCTTTATCTGGGCACAGAAGAATCTGTTCTGCAGGTCGGCGTGGGGTGTATGCCCGGCTCGTCTATCCCAATAGGCGGCGAGAACACTCACGCTGTCGTTACGGGACATCGCGGTCTGCCGTCGTCAAGACTGCTGACTGACCTTGACCAGCTTGTCGAGGGCGATATTTTCGTTATGTATGTGCTCAACGAAATATTGACCTATCAGATAGACCAGATTCGCATCGTTCTGCCGGAAGAGCTGGATGAACTGGCAATTCACGAGGGCAAGGACGAAGCTACTATCGTCACCTGCACTCCGTACGGCATCAACACTCACCGTATGCTGGTGCGCGGACACCGCGTTGATAATATTATCGTCGATACTGTTGCCGCGCGTGTTACGGCTGATGCGATTCAGGTGGACACTCTGCTTGTAACTCCGCTTGTGGCGGCGCCGATGCTGCTTGTGCTGTTCATTATTGTGATGGGCAAGGGCGGCAAGAAGAAGCCACCGAAGAGAGTGAAGTAGTTTCGGTGGACTCTGATGCACTGGAAACACAACCCCTCCACCATTCTGCGAATGGTCCCCCTCCCATTGCACAGGGGAGGCGAGAGATTTTTGCGGAGGCTGATGGATGATGTGTCTGCGACGCATTGGATAGCTGAATCCCTCCACCGCTGACGCGGTCCCCCTCCCTTCAGGCAAGGGAGGCTATGGAGTGAGATATAAAGATGTAAAATTACGCCATTATGACCGAAAGGAAAGAGGCTTATGAAAAAAAGATTTACTACTATTATGGCATTGGTGATTGCTCTTGCTATGAGCATGACACTTGTTGCCGGGGCATTTAATGCTGAAGACACAATTTGCTCCATCAAGGTTACTGCCAAGGTGGGCGAACAGCTTATAGACGGTATTGAACTTACTCTCTATAAGGTTGGCAACGCAAAAATTGAAAACAATAACCTTTATTACGACCTTGCTGAAGTGCTTGATGACGAAGAAGATCCTATCGATCTCAACGGCATGAAGGATGCTGAAAACAAGGAGATTTCTGAAGAAATCGAACTTCGCATCAGAAACCTTAAGTATGGTAATGAAGCAGACGAAGAAAAGCTTGAAACAATAAAGGTCGAGACTATCGAGACAGGCGCTCTTGAAGGCGACGCAGACAAGGGTATCGCAATGTTCGATGAACTTGTGCCTGGCGTTTATCTTGTAAGACAGGACAGCACAAACTGGACTTTTGAAACTATCAAGTCTATTCTTATTGCTGTGCCTTATACTCAGCCTGATGGTTCGGCATGGGTATTTGATGCTGAAGTTTTTGCCAAGCTTCAGTACAGACCTGATGACGAAGAGCCTACAACTAAGCCTACTACAGGCACAACAGGCTCTACTGAAAACATCCCTGATGATGAAGTGCCTTCCGGCTCGACAGATGACGAAATTATCGATGACCCAGATGTTCCTAAGCAGGAACTGCCTGAAACAGGCATGATGCAGTGGCCTGTGCCTTTCATGGCGATGGGCGGTATGGTGCTTTTCGGCATGGGTTATATCAGCGAAAAGAAGAGCAAGAACTAAAGTATGAATAAGAGATTTTTCACAAGAGGCAAGTTCCTTATGGGACTTGGCCTCTTGCTCATTATTGGCGCGGGCGCGCTTTTTGCATATAATATGTGGGATGACAGCCGTGCGACGCAGGAAAGCCTTAATGATGCTCAGGCTATTATTGAGCAGATCGAGGCGCCTGAGCCTGAGATAATTGAAATGGATTTTCAGGAAGTCATCGAATATGTGCCTGACGATCAGCTTGCATCGGGCGAATATCCTGCGACTACGCAGGTGCGTACTCTGAAGGTGACCGAGCTGGACGGCGCATATTATATGGGGCTTTTGTCCATTCCGAAGCTGGAACGTGTTCTGCCTGTGCAGAGTGAATGGAGCATGACCAAGCTGAAGCGCTCTCCTTGCCGTTATTACGGCACTCTGGGCGATAATCTGGTTATTGCGGCGCATAACTATAACGGACATTTTGGCGGTGCTGCAAAGCTCAGACAGGGCGACAGCGTTGTTTTTACCGCTATGGACGGCAGCAAGATTTATTACGAGGTTGCTGAAATTTATACTGTGGCGCCCGATGCCATCGAGGAGATGGTGGGCTCGGATTATGACCTGACACTTTTCACCTGTACTTACGGCGCGCAGGAGCGTGTGACGATAAGATGTGTGGAAGTGCCTGATCCGAATGAAGAATAATTTTATTGAATAAGAAAAGCCACCCATTTGGGTGGCTTTTTGTTGCTTTATGAAACTACCCCTCCACCATTCTTCGAATGGTCTCCCTCCCCTGGCAAGGGGAGGGGTGATATGGAAAATGGGTGGCTTTTTGTTTAGAATTCGAATCTGAATTCGGTGCCTTCGCCGACTTTGCTTCGTGCGGACACTCTGATGTTATGGCGGTGGGCGATTTCGCGCGCAATGGCAAGGCCGAGGCCTGAGCCGGTTTTGTTATTTTCGCCGCCCGATTTATGGAATCGCTCGAATATGAAAGGCAGTCTTTCGGCTTCGATGCCGCAGCCGTAATCGCGGATGTGGATATTATTTCCGGTGAAAATAACGTCGATGGCGCTGTCGCAGTTGGAGAACTTGATGGCGTTGTCAAGGATGATGATGAACATCTGACGGAGTCTGCCGTAGTCGCCTGTAAAGTCGTCCTTCGGGTTGTCGAATGTTTTGTTGATGACGATATTTTTGTCCTGCGCCAGCTTTTCACCGCTCCTGATGGCATCGTCGAGCACCTGCATCATTGAAACCTGCTCGTGCTGGATTTCAAAGCCTGTATTCTGCAGGCGGGAAAGATCGAGGAGGTCGAGGACGAGACGCTGGAGATAGACGGTTTCGTGGAGCATCTGCTGATGGTATTCCTTAACGTCATTTTCGTCGGTGACGACTCCGTCGACGAGGGCCTCGAGCGAGCCGCGCAATACTGTGACCGGGGTTTTCAGCTCGTGGGATATGTTGGCGACGTAGTCCCTGCGCATCTGCTCGAGTTTGAGCTTTTCTTCGGCTTCCTTGAGGATGATAGGGTTCGTGAAACGTCTTGAAAGAAGCACTGCAGGAATGAGGGAAATGAGCAATGCGCCTATAATGCAGATGAGGAAGATTTTGAAGCTGGTGGTCGCCATTTTGTTCATGCCGGCAACAGGCGAATGTGTTACCATTACGCCAATGACATAATTGCCCCGATAAATCGGTGTTGCCACTGTGACGGAGGAAGTTTTGAGCACCGATGTGAAGCCTTCTGTTGTGACAGTTTTGCCGCTGAAAGCATCGGTGACTATCGTCTGGGCGCTTTTTGGCAGGTCATTATAATTTATGGCATTATTGCCTGCTGTGAAGATTTCGAGAGTATCATCGATTATCCATGTGTCGGAAACATTGGTGTCTGAAAGCACCTTGAGATAGGTGGAAAAATTGATGGCACCCCTGCCGTCAGGGGTGGAAAGATACTGGGAGAGACTGTCGGCAAAAGCAACAGTACGTGCCTGCAGCTGTTCGCGTGAAGAATCAACAAGCTCTTTGCCGAAAAAACCTGCGAAGGCAGCGCTTATGGTGAGGGCGAAAATGAGAATCACAAGGAAGAAGTAAAAGGTTAGCTTCTGTGCCATATCGTCGGTCATAAGCACTTTTCTGAGACGGGAAAGAATGGACTTTCTCGTCTGCATGGTTTCCTTTTGTTTTGTTAATCTTTCTTTCAGTTTATTCATCGCGCACCTCGAACTTATAGCCTACACCCCAGATAGTCTTGATATCCCATTTTGGATGAGGTACAGTGTCGAGTTTTGCGCGCAGACGTTTGATATGGCTGTCGACTGTGCGCGTATCACCGAAATAGTCAAAGCCCCACAGACTGTCGAGAAGATTGTCGCGTGAGAAAACCTTGTCCTTGTTTGTGACAAATGTCCACAGAAGCTCGATTTCCTTTTTGGTGAGAGCAAGAGCATTGTCGCCGATTTTTACCGAGTAATTATCAAGGTCGACATGGAGATTGTCGAATGTGAATGTATTGCGGGATTTTTCAGGTGTGTCAATGCGGCGCATTACAGCACGTACACGGGCCATAACTTCTGCAGGGGAAAAAGGCTTTACCACATAGTCATCTGCCCCTATATCCAGTCCCATGATGCGCTCATAGTCTTCTCCCTTGGCTGTCACCATAATGATAGGCACATTTGATTCCTTGCGGATGATGCGGCAAAGCTCGAAGCCGTCAATGCCCGGCATCATAACATCAAGAAGGCAGATGTCCACACCGCCCTTGCGGAAAATTTCAAGGGCTTCGTTGCCGTCAAATGCGACGAGAGGAGTGTAGCCGTCATTTTTTGCATAGCTGCTCAGTATATTTGTTATCTGCTTGTTGTCGTCAGCGATGAGAATTTTATACATCAAAAGACCTCCTGTCTTTTTATTTTCATCATAATAGTATAACAGTATTATGTCAAAAGTATGGCATTACAAATATATTTTACCATAAATAAAAGAAAAATGCCACCCGGATGGATGGCATTTTAAATTGAGAATTGAAAATTGACAGTGGTCAGTTGGCGTGTGACAAGTCAAAACCAGTAGGGACCAGCGTCTTAGACGGCCTGTATTGTAGGGGCGAGCATCGCTCGTCCGTTTAAATGGTGAAGTCTTTAATTAAAACAGAAGCCTTTTCGCCACGACTAAAGTCGTGGAACTGCCTCTGGCAGGTTCTTTTGTCCGCACAAAAGAACGAAAAAGTGCAAACTGGTCACGCAGTTTGATCACGGTGAGCAAGGGGACACCCCCTGGAGCCGCTTGTGTGTTCCTTCCTCGCATATGGACAGATTGGTAAGGTTACATTTCTAGGGAAGATTTGTCTGTGAGGAAAGATGTTCTGTTTGTT
>JAZUBN010000056.1:0-27743 GCA_045638565.1 Oscillospiraceae bacterium
GAGGGGAAGGGGGACCGCTTGCGGTGGATGAGGTGTCGTGTAATGACCGGCGTCCCCGACACACCGCTTCACCCAACAAAAAAATCCCCGTCTTATGACGAGGATTCTCTTATTATCAACATCAAATTAGTCGATCTGGATGCCGCCTTCTGGATAGAACTTCTTCTTATAGTAGCTCTTTGCGCAGTAAACTGCAGCCATTGGGTTGTGAGCTGTAACTCTGTCCTTAACAGCGAGAATTGTAGCTGGCTTTTCGATATGCTTGAGGAAGAGTGTGTCGTGGCCTACGCAGAGACCGAGAACGATGCAGAAATCAACATCCTGTTCGTTGAGAGCCATAGCCTGACCGACAGGATTACACATAACTTCTGTGGAAGCATCGCCTCTCATTGTGTGTTCATCAGTAACACCGACAAGAGCCTTTGGCATAGCGCCGTTCTTACACATAACGGAAGTAACTTCAAAACCATTGTATTCGAGAATATCAACAACTGTGCGAGCTTCGTTCATAAAACCGCCGCAGAAAGCAAGACCGAGCTTCTTGTAGCCGCAGTGCTTTGCAAACTTGATGATTTCAACAAGACGTGTGTCAACGCAGTAGCCGCCGTGCTCTGTGCAAGCAGCAGCATTGGCAATCATGCGTACTTCTTCGTCAGTTTCGTAAACAGCCTTAGCCTTCGCTACGAGTTCTTCATTCTTGGATGGGCAATCAGGAAGTGTCTTTTCGAGATCACGCTTGGAGCAGCCTGTAAGACCGCACTTGGAACACATATACATAGCAATTTCTCCTTTTAATATAAAAATGTGAAAAGTGAACATAAACTTACATAATAAGTCTACATCATAACTCTGTCAAAATCAATCTTTATTGAAAAATAAAATAACTCCTATACAAATCGAACAAAACAGATGATTTTGTTTGATTTATAACTAACAATTAGTTTTTCAAAATTGGTATTGCCAAAGAAAAGTTCTTATGCTATAATACATCACATCGGGCCATTTGTCCCATATTTTTCCCTGTAAGGAGCTTTTATGAGCAAAATCTTCACAAGCCAGAAAACAAAACAGCTGTTCATCGACCTTATCTTCATCCTCGTCGGCTGTGCTTTCACAGCATTTGCTGTCGCCTGCGTGCTGACTCCAAACGGGCTGACAACCAGCGGTCTGACAGGTCTTTCCAAAATCGTCGAGCAGTTTACAGGCATCAATTATTCCTATATCTACTATGCAATGAGCATTACAGTCCTCATTTTCGCCCTCATCGTGCTGGGCAAGGAGGCTGTTATGAAAATCCTTTTCGTCTCCCTGCTCTATCCTAACATTCTCCTTTTCTTCGAAAAGAGCAATTTTGTGCTGACACAGGGCGACACAGTCCTTGCGGCTGTCTGCTTCTGCGTATTCTATGGCGGCGGTGTCGGTCTTGTACTCAGACGCGGCTATACATTCGGAGGCTCGGATACTATTTCCGCCATTCTCCAGAAGAAAATCTTCCGAAATGTCAATGTTGTCCGTGTTATGATGGCTGTCGACGGTCTCATTCTCGTCATTTCCGCCTTCACATTCTCCCGCGAAGTGGCGCTTTATGCCTTCATCAACCATTTCGTCTGCAACAGCATCATGGACTATGTTATGTACAGCATGGGCTACAAGCTTTATAAAATCGAAATCATCACCCCTGATTATAAGATGCTCAGCGATTATATCATGAAGGAGCTGGGACGCGGCGTCACACTTTATGATGTGACGGGCGCTTACACACAGGAGCAGCGAGTCAAGGTTTCCTGCGTTTGCTCCCCGGCCCAGTCGGCAATCATCAGACGTTTTCTTGTGGAGCATTCCCCAAGCTCGTTTGTGGAAGTTATGCCTATGCTTGCGGTTTATGCGGCAGACGGCAAGCGCTTCGTGCCTCTCGATACCGAACAGTAACACCAAAAGCCTCGTCAATGACGGGGCTTTTTTATATATAATACCCCTTTTGTTTATCTTTATCAGCTAATACAATATATACCCTCTGCTGATATTATCAATTCGAATTGCGATTATTCCCGTTATGTGGTATAATCACAGTAGTATGTTAAATACTAAACGATGCGGACATATGGACGATATGGGTCCTGTGTGCGCTATGTGATTTACAGACAAAGATACTTCCGCACCACGCAGCACCTTCCTCTACCAAAGGAAGGTGCTTTTATTTTGCATATAATTTCATAAGAAAAGCCACCCGTTTGGGTGGCTTTATTTGATTATTCCATAATTGTGTATTCCATAATATATTGGGCGCTTTCGTCGATAGGAGTGCTGTCAACACCTGTATTTGCGTATTCACCATTGATATAGAATGCCCAGTAGCTCATATTTTCATCGTAATCGGCAATCATGCCGTTGACAGAATTGATGTAAAGCCCCATACTGCCCGGTTCGCCCTCAAGAAGCTTGTTTTCGATAAGAGCATCGCCAACCATTTCGGCATCGGTGTGAATTGTGAACTTTACAGCCTTGTCTTCAGCCTTTACTTCGATGACGAGAGTCTTTGCCCCTTCGCCCAGCTCCACATCCTTTGTGTGGATGGCATCTGCCCAGAGGTCGGATTTTTCCTCAGCTGCGCATCCGCAAAGCATAAATGCCATAGCGGAAATAAGAATGAGTGTGATGAGTGTTTTTGCCTGTTTCATAGTGATTTTCCCTTTCGTTTTTTGATTTTCCGGATGAAGGACGAAACAATATCCCGTCATACCGGTAAAAAAAACAAAAATAAAAGCGCCCTTCAATGAGGGCACTGCATTCACTTATGAACACAATCCCCTCAAACGGCATAAATACCGCAAAGCCCAAGAGACTTTTATGTGTCACAGACCGATGAGCATCCCGACTTGACCTTACGGAGTTACGGTAATGGCTGTTGCTGCGGACTTGCACCGCATTCCCTCATCTGCCGATAAAATACCGACAATTACAGAAGACCATAATGATCTGCGTTTCATTCTTTTGTGATTTTATTATAGCACAATAAAACGTGCTTTGCAATATGAAATATGGCATATTATGCTATGATACATTTACAGCATCGCATATGGAGCTGTAACCCACCCAAATCTGTCCATATGTGAGGAACGAACCAATTTACCCTGACGATCAGGCTTGTCAGAGCGCTATTTCCTGCGATATCTCTTGCCTCCCTCTGACGAGGGAGGGGGACCGCTTGCGGTGGAAGGAGAGAAACCTATTCAATGTGATTTATCACACCGCAATTATTCACTATTCACTTAATCAAACGTACCGTTTGTACGATGGAATGTGGCGATTACAAACAACAAAGAAGCCGCCCTTTTACGAGCGGCTGTGATTGTATAAATTAAACAGTGAGGTCCATTTCAACCTGGAAATAATACTGTGAATGTTCATAGTAAAGTTCCATGTATTCGATAAGTTCCTTGTCAGCATTATAGCTCTTACGTTCGATACACATAACAGGTGTGTTAGGAGCGATATCCATAGCGTCAGCAAGAGTCTTTGTTGCCTTGTCAGCAGAAATCTTCTGAATGCCCTTGCCCAGCTTTACGCCAAACTTGTTCTGGTAAATTTCATAGATAGAATGGTTTTCAACGTCGGAGCTTGTGATAAGGCTGCCGTATTCTTCAGGGAGATACATCTTGGCATAGCCGTATACAACGCCATCCAGCATATGAGCACGAATGATGCGAACACATTCGTCACCCAGTTCCTTTTTGAGAGCTGCATCGAAATAAGGAGGAGTCTTGATGAGACCGATGCTCTTTACAACTACCTTTGGTGCAGGGTCCTTATGCTTGAGAATATTGTTAACTACAGTGAGGGTGGAAAGGTCATCACTTACTGCCTTAGTTTTGACAAAGGTACCCTTACCCTGACGGATAATAACGAGTCCTTCTTTCTGCAAGATCAAAACAGCGCGACGAACGGTAATGAGGCTTACACCAAATCTTTCGACCAAATCTTCGTGTGTGCCGATAGAACCGCCCTCTGGATACTTGTGCTCAAGAATTTCCTTCTTAAGTATCTGAACAATTTGCTCATACATTGGGACGGATGAATTTTTGTTAATCATAACTATTATCCTCCACTTTTATTGTTCTTTGTAGTCATATGACCTTTAACATTATTATCATATCACATTTTAAAATAGGTGTCAATAAAAAAAGCAAAAATATGTAAATTTCTATGCATATATGCTGATAAATATGAATAACTATGCATACGTTGTTTTGAAAAGACGAGAGCATATATCCCTTGAAAAACAGAGAACTTGTCTGAAACTTCGATAAAATACCTTGTTTTTGGCGATAAATGCACCATAAATGGCATCTTTAACATAAGGTTCAAAATCGTGCATAAAATGAATAATCGAAAAATGAAGCGTACAGCTATGCAAAGGAGCTTTTTCGGACACTGTTGCTTTATTGAAAAAAGCAATATTTACTCGCGGGTAAAAAATAATTTGACATTCAGATGATAATGTGTTATACTATGACAGTAAAAATAATTTGAAGTTCAAACTAATTAATGCATACATAAACTGATCGCGCAGCGCGCCTTGTAAAAACATATTGCGGTGGCGATCAGCATTCGCCCGCAAAGGAGAAATATATGGCTATAAAAATCATAACAGACAGTACATGCGACATTGCAATAAAGGACTGTGAGAGGATGGGGGTTTCCCTCGTTCCTCTCAGAGTCACCATTGACGATGTGACATATCTTGATAAATTTGAGCTTTCCTGCGAAGATTTCTATGCAAAGCTTGCGGCAGCTCAGGAAATCCCGGTGACGACTCTTGCAGGTCCTCACGATTTTTTCGATAAGTTTATGGAATATCCTGATGATGACATCATCTGCATCACAGTCGCTTCAAAGCTGAGCGGCACATATCAGTCTGCAGTAATTGCCAAGGCCGAAGCAGACCGCGATAATATCTATGTTATCGACAGCACAAACGTTTCTCTCGGCGCAGGCATTCTTGTCCAGACAGCGGTGGAAATGGCTGAAAAGGGCCATAAAGCAAGCGATATTGCCGCAAAACTTAGTGAGATCGCGCCAAAAATCGAGCTTTATGCCGCAGTTGATACGCTGAAATATCTTGTCAAGGGCGGAAGACTTGGCAAGGCTTCGGGCGCTGTCGGCTCTCTTCTCGGCATCAAGCCTATCCTCAGAGTCAAGGACGGCACTATTGAAAATGTAGGCAAGGAACGTGGTATGGCAAAGGCTATAGCACGAATGAAGAGCTTTGTGGAGGAAAACACAGACTATCTCACAAATGATTATCCTGTCACATTCGGCCATTCCAACAATGAAAGCGGCATGGAAAGCTTTATGGCGCAGATGTCAAAATCGGGCAGACGCTATTTCATCGGCTCTGTCGTCGGCACTCACGCAGGCCCTGGCGCTGTGGGCATCGCCGTTGTAAATACAAAGTAAAATTACCCTGTCATTCTGAACGAAGTGAAGAATCTCCTTCGGTTTGCTATAACTTGTAGGGGCGAGCATTGCTCGTCCGCATTATTCAGTTGCAGGCGTTTATTTCTTCCCAAAAAAATCACATTTTTTGTAAAAAATCTATTGACAAACGCTCTGTAATAGTATATAATAATCTCTACACGAGGCATAAAAATGCCCGAGACAAGTACGGAGAGGGGTGAATAAAATGTCAGAAATCCGTATCAAGGAAAACGAATCTCTTGATAGCGCACTTCGTCGCTTTAAGCGTTCCTGCGCAAAGTCAGGCGTTCTTTCCGAGCTCCGTAAGCGTGAACACTACGAAAGCCCAAGCGTAAAGCGTCGTAAGAAGTCCGAAGCTGCAAGAGCTAAGAAGAAGATGTACAGATAAGTCATCAGAATTACAAACTAACCCGAGCACGAAAGTGTTCGGGTTTATTGTTTTTTATGGGATAAACCGATGACGTTTATCGAAAAAATCAGCCAATAATTGACAAAAATACTCCTGTGTTGTATAATTAAGAAAAAACAAGGAGTGTGTATAATTATGGCAAAGAAAATTATCATGTACGGCAACGAAAACTGCAAGGACTGTGTTGAAGCTAAGAAGGTTCTCGACGCAGAAGGCATCAGATACGGCTATGTAGACGTTCTCGCTGGTCTTGCTCACCTCAAGAAGTTCATCACTCTCAGAGACGCTCATCAGGATAAGTTCCAGTCCGAAATCGCTAAGGAACATATGGGTATCCCATGCTTCGTAGTTGACGATAAGGACATCTATGTTCTTATGCCTGAAGACATCAACGTTTTCAAGGACTAATTCAATAGAAAATAAAAACCGCTGTCTGACAGCGGTTTTATTTTTTGTCCGATAACATCGTAGGGGATGGTGCTTGTCAACATCCCGAAAATAAACGTAGGGGATGGTCTCTGCGCCCTCCCGCTTACAGCTTCCAGATACACAAAAAGCCCCGTCATTGACGAGGCTTTCCTTATGCTCATTATTTATGCAAGTCCTTCTTATACATAACGACCTTCACATGGTCGTCCTTTACTGTGACATCAGCTTTGTCGACCATCATACCCACAAGGAGAAGCTGGCTCGATTCGCCAGGCTCACCGGAGCCCATAAGCTCCCAGTAAATGTCCTCAACGCCGTAGTCGTGCTCGCTGTTTAAAAGACGCTCCATATCTTCCACAGCGTGACGGCGCTTTTTATCGAAATTACTTTCAAAAGTGATAACAGCATCGTCGCCCTGAAGCTTTACATTGAATGTGATATCGTTGCCGCCGATGCCATAGAAGAACATCATCATTTCTTCTGTGATTTTAGATAACTTTTTTCTTTCGTGTGTCATATATATACCCCTTATTTATATCGCTTGATAAAGCTTTCGATGACCGGAACCATGATAATAGCCACAAAGCCGGCCGCAAAACCATTGTTGTAAAGATTCATACCACCGTAGATACTGCCTATGTAGGCTACCACAGAGCCGTGAAGAATACCGGCAATCACACCGGCAATTGCCGTATACTGACCGGAAATAGGCGCCAGACAGGCCGAGAATATAGCGGCAAGCTGCATGGCAGGGTCGCCGGGACGGAAAGAGCCGATGAGTGTGAAAAGATATACACCCAGCACAACAGGCGGGAAGTTAAGACAGTGAATACCAAAGGAAGCAAAGCCGAAAATGGTGATAATTGCGCCGATAACAGGCCCTGAAAGATGTCCGCCGATGATGTAAATATAGAGCAGACAGAGAAGACCGCAGGCGCCCATATTCATAAATGTAGGACCAACGCCGTCCATAATGATAAAGTCGGCAACAGCACGACCAGGATGGCGGAAAAGATGGGTGAATTTTCTGATGTTATATCCGCTTACAATAAAGCCGTAGGCAAATACAATTATGAAATAGAGGGCGAGGAATGCAAACCACCACATATTTCTTGTGCCGAACCAGACAAGGGTTGTCGAAATGGAAAAGCCCAGCGAACGGATGAAAGACACCATACAGAGTGCGATAATACCTGCCGCAAAGCCCACGTTGAAGAGTGAATAACCCTGATGCATGGAAACTGTGTGGGCGGCAAGGGCAGGGATTATAAAGCCTGCGATAATGCCGATGAGAATGCCGCCAATGCTGTTAAAAAGGTTATTGAAAGGCAGGAATCGTCCCATTTCGGTGACAAGAGGGGAAAGGCCTGTGGAGAAAAGTGCGATGTAGACATAACGTGAAAATGCCACGCCCTGCACCTTTGAATAGAGATATGCGCCGAAAATAATCGGCAGAATATTGAGAGGATTTTTGCCGAAAAGTGCGAAGCCGCCTGTGATGAAAAGCGCGGCAATGGTTGTGCCTGTGAAATTGAGCTTAAGGCGCATAATGATGAAAAGCGACATGGTCATGACAAGGGCGGCATTGAAAAGTGCGCCACCCACACCGCCGACTATCATATAGTCGGTGATAAGCACATCACGGGCCTCGATAATTGCCATCATACCACGTATAATCTCCATAGGGGATGCATAGATGAAGGCGACAATGTAAAGTAAAATGATAGTAAAAACGAAAAGATTGAAAATATGCTGTCGCGGTTTAAGTTGTGACAGACGTTTTGTCATAGAGTTCTCCTGTGTTATAAGAGTTGTGGAAACTGTCGGTAGTGGCGAGCATCACTCGTCCGAAGAATTGTAGGGACCGACGTCCTCGGCGGTCCGTTTGGATAAATGAATAGTGAAAAATGAAAAGTGAAGAATTGTGGTGTGACGGAGTCACATTGGATAGAAAATTCACTCGAGCGGATTCGTAGGGGCGAGCATCGCTCGTCCGCTTATTCAATTCACCAAAGGCGATATTACCCTATTTCTTTGTCTTCTTGCTGTCGCGCATATCGAGAAGCTTGAAAGCGATGAAGATGATAAGAACTGTGAAGATAGGGGAAACGAATGTTGCGATGATGAGCTTGATGCCGAATTCGTTGAGCACATTCGCCTTGAAATATTCAGAGCCTGTCAGCTCGGAAACTATCATCCAGTTAGGAAGATAGCTGATAGCGATCATAATGATTGGAATAAGAATGAAAAAGATGAGTGCGCCGGCAATAAAGCCCTTGATCACCTTGTTTGTGTCGATGTGATTCATATTATTTTTCTCCTTTTAATGCGTAAAGTTTTTCTTTTGCCTGTTTTTGTATGTACAGATTGCCTGGTTTTGACAATGTGTTTTCAAGATAGGTCACCGCCATATTTGTACTGCCAAGATTCATATAGCACTGGGCAAGGTTATATTGACGGCTGATGTGATTGAGTGTGCTTGGAGGGGCATACATGGAAGCCTCCATATTGATGTAATTATCGTATTCGCCCTTGCCGATGGCAAGATTGCTCTCCATATTCACAAGAAAATCATTCAGAATATGGCTAAGGCGTGCATTGCCCTGCGAAGCGGCAACACGAGACTTCATATTTTCGATGATTTCCTCGCAAGGGGCAAAATTGCCCATTCGGGAAAGAACATTGAGCCTTACAGCATCGCTCTGCACCTCAAGCATAAACTCGGTGTTTTTATTGCCTTTGAACTTTGCGTTGTCGAGAATCGTAAGGGCATTTTCATACTGTCCATTCCAGAAATATGCGTTGGCAAGATTTAATGCCGACATACCTGTGGTGTTTTTTATTTTTGCTGAAAGCACAAGGCAGAGTTCGAGATATTTCTCGGCATCCAGCATTTCGGTCAGCACAAGAGGCAGGAGGGAATATTCCTTCATCTGCTTTCGCCTTGCAAGAAAATTGAGGCAAAGGACGATAACGCAGTAGGCAAGCACAGTCGGCGTGCCAACAAGACCTCGTCCCATGTAGTAGGCTATCGAGAAAACGCCAAAAAGCATAAGCAGACGGAAAGCTTTTATAAATTTTACTATATTAAGGTAGTCGTTGGCAATAGCCTTGCCCGACTTTTTTGCAAATTTTTCAATTTTCATAGTAACTCCTTATGACATGAGATACCTGTTTTGTAGGGTACAGCATTTATGACGTACCGCATTATCAATATGCATCAATTCATTTTATCCACACAATGTGGATAAAACTATTCCTCCATCAGGAACTTCTTTATCTTATCCATCATGGCATCGCAGTCCTTATATCCCTGCTGATAGAGAATTTTCAGCTTTTCAACGTCCTTTTCAATGCGTTTTACCACCATAGGCTGCTTCGGAGCGATGACAAGGCAGTTGCCCTTGGCTTCTTCCTCAGCCACAAAGTCAAGCTCGCCGTTATACATAATATGACGGTCGCGCATGGACTCCACAAGCTGTGGATACTTTCTGTACTTCAGCTTTGCAATTTTATAGCCCGAGCTTGGCGGCTTGCGGTATTCACGGTGCTGAGTCAGAATTACGAGATTCTTTCTGCTGCCCTCTTTTATGGAAGCCTCAAGCGGAATGGAATCTGCAGTGCCGCCGTCAAGATAAAGCTTGCCGTCAGCCTCAACCATTCGTGATACGAGAGGAAGGGAAGCCGAAGCGCGCACCCATACGATGTCACGGTGCATTTCGGTCAGCTCCTTGTATTCAGCCTTGCCGGTTTCCACATTCTGGACCACAACCCACAGCTTGCTCTTACGCTTGTCAAAAGCTTCGAAATCGAAAGGCTCAAGCTCATTCGGAATGCGGTTATAAAGCAGGTCGACACCGAAAAGGTCACCCGTTGTGATAAGCGAATGAAGGCTGCAGTAGTCTTTATCATTAAGATATTTTGTGCCTGCGCGAAAAGCTCTGCCTCTCTGCTTTGAAACATAGCTGCAGGCGTGACAGGCGCCTGCCGAAACACCCCAGACCGAGCGGAATTCAAAATCTTCCTCTAAAAGACGGTCGAGCACACCGCAGGTGTAAAGGCCGCGCATACCGCCGCCTTCAAGAACAAGCCCTTTGTTGATAAACATAAAATACTCCTTATTCCGATTCATGTAGGGGAGACCATTGGTCGTCCGCCTTAAGCAATGCGTCGCAGACACCACTAAAACGGTCCAAGTCTGATATACTGTGCGGCTAAAAGCACCACACAAGAGAAAATTGCGAATACTATCTGCAATTTTATTGTGAATTTAAACCATTTCGGATAAGAAATCACCGTTAATCCCAGTGTTATCATCAGCATTGCATTGGTTGGATAAAGCACATTTGTCAGCCCGTCGCCAAGACAGAAGGCTGTTACAGCCGTCTGTCGTGTGATGCCGATAAGGTCACAAAGTGGAGCAAGAAGAGGCATAATCAAAAATGCCTTCGCAGAGCCCGAACCGATGAAGAAGTTGAGCACCAGCACCAGCGCATAGATGAGGAGCACCGAAACGAAAGGCGAAGCCTGAGAAATATATCCCGAAGCATAGTATAAAATGGTGTCCATAACCTGACCGTTGTCGATAATCAGCTTGACACTCATCGCCATAAGTATCAAAACCGCCCCCGGAAGTGTGCTTGTCATACCACTGAGAAGAGTCCTGCCGATATTCTTCAGCTTTTGAGAGAGAATGGCGGAAACAATGCTGCCAATGAGGAAAATCACAGCAATGACAGGCAAAAGCACGCCGGAAAGCGCCTTGATGAACATACTGAGCAGGATAAATCCGCCCATCACACCGAGAGTGATATAAAAGGCAATCATTGCCCTTTCGTTTGTCGATTCAAGGTCGAGATTGAGAATACTGTCGTATCTCATGCGCAAATGTCCGTCTTCCTTGTGGCAGAGGGATTTTGTCGGCTCGTTTTCAATCTTTTTTGCGTATTTTGTAAGGAATGTGATAAGGATGCCATAGGACAAAATCAGCACTACAACACGGAATAAAAGTCCCGAATAGAGAGGAAGCCCTGCGATAGACTGAGCCGTTGCGAGGGTAAACGGATTGAGTGTTGTGGCTGAAAAGCCGAAACAGGCGGCAAGGACTGTGCAGCCAAGGCCCACAAAACTGTCCCAGTTAAGGCTGTAAGCCAATGCGATGGCAAGAGGCACAAGCACCACAAGTTCTTCAAAAAGCCCGAAAGATGAGCCGAAAACCATAAAAACAGCGGTAATTATGGCAAGAAGAGTGTACTTTCTGCCGGCAAAGCGGCCGACAATGTTGGTCAGAAGCTGATTCAATATGCCGCTTTTTTCGAGCAGGGAAAAAACACCGCCCACGATAACTATAAAGGCGATGATTACGATAACTGTCGCCGCATCATCTGATACAAGCACTTCAAATGGGGCTGTCAAAATGCGCCAGAAAGGGTAAACAGGCTTGTCGGTAAACTCAAATGAGCCGGGCACAAGCACCTCTCTGCCCTCTTCAATAATGCGCTGGTATGCCCCCGAAGGAATTGTATAAACCAGCACACCGGCAAGCACCATCAGCAGAGCAAGAATGGCAACCGAGGTGAAAAAGGCCTTTTTGCCGATTTTTAAGCTGTTATCTTCCATAAATTACTTCTTTTTCTTGTCAACATCGACAAATTCGATTCTGTCAAGGTTTGCCTTGAGGCTTGCTGTGACAGAGTCGATGTATTCGCGACGAAGAATGTCACGTTCCTTGATTTCTTCTTCTGTAAGAGCTCTCTGCTTTGCAAGACGAGCCAGCTCGTTGATTCTGTCAATTCTTTCCTGTGTCATAATTTTATACTCCTTTTAAGTTGATGTTTTTATTGCAGGGGACTCATCTCCAAGCCTTCCCCTCGAGGGGAAGGGGGACCGGTTCAGCGGTGGGTGAGGTGTAGGACTAAGTCCGTTTATTCAGTCGTAGGGGACGGCATTTATGACGTCCCGCCTCATTACTTTTTATAAACCAAAACCTGAAACTGTGTCAGCACAGAAAGCTTGTCCAGCTTTGTCAGCTTTTCCTGGTCCTTCTGTGATGTCTTATAATAGTAAGGTGTCATTTTGAAAAGTGCGTCGATGTCATTGTTGTTTTCAAGGGCAATAACCTTTTCAAGGCTTACCTTTTCCACAAGCTCAAGACCGTCGAGGGCCTCCTTTTCACCCTTGTTGAGATAAACCTCGTCATAAACCGCCTCTTTCAGCTCGATAAGATGGCGCTCAAGCGGAATGACCTTTATGTATGTACCGCCCTTTTTCAGCACACGGACGGTGTCGTCAAAGCTTGGAGCGAAAACGCTCATAACAATGTCAAGGCTGTCGTCTTCAAACGGAAGATCGGATGCGCTGGCAACGGCAAGGGAAACTCCTCCTCGCTTTGAGCCGACAGCAAGAATATCCTTTGAAATGTCGATGCCGTAAAAGTCCATTTTCACGTCTTTTTCATCGAGAAAAGCCTTGATATTCGCCGAATAATAACATTCGCCGCAGCCAAGATCGAGGAAATTGCCGCCATTTACCCCATATTTCAGAGCAAAATCCTTGAGAGATTCCAGCAGATGGGCGTAATACCCCTTGTCTAAAAACTCCCTGCGGCTTCGCGCCATCAGCTTATCATCGCCGTGACGCTTTTTCGATGACTTCTGCGAAAGCAAAAGATTGACATAGCCGAACTTTGATATATCGTAAGAATGATTTTCGCCGCATTTCATGGAATTATCCACTTTATTCAGCGGCTTTTTGCATTTTGGACATACAAAACCCATAATTTTTACTCCAGTCCAAAGTAATAATCGTAAACTTCCCTTACAACAGGGGCAACAGAGCCGCCCGAGCCTGCGTGCTCAATGATAACGCAGACAGCGATTTCAGGGTCGTCGTATGGCGCGAAGGAAAGGAAGGTACCGTGGGCAGAAGAGCCGCGCTTTGTCTGTGCCGAGCCTGTCTTGCCGCCAACCTTGATAGGATAATTGGCAAAAACGGAGGATGCAGTACCGTCATCGGTGGTTGCGCCAAGCATACCGCGCTTGATGGCTTCCAGACTTTCTTCGCTTATCTCAACAGTATCGATAACCGAAATGTTGTCGTCAACATAGGTCTCCTTGCCGTCATAGCTCTTGACGCTCTTGAGAAGATGTGTCTGATAACGTGTGCCGCCGTTGATGAGGGAGGCAATATAGCTTGCAAGCTGCACAGGGGTAAACTGATGCTCAGACTGACCGATTGCCGCCTGAATTGTTTCACCAGGCTGCCATGGATTATCTTCCTTGCGGTTTTCAGGGCCGGCAAGACGTCCCTTCAGTTCGCCCGAAAGCTCTATGCCTGTCTTCTGGCCGAGACCGAGCTTCTTTGCGTATGAATTAAGGGTATCGATACCCATAATACGGCTTGTTTCATAGAAAAAGTAGTTGCAGGAATATTTGATGGCATCGGAAACTGTGATATTGCCGTGGGTGCGTCCATAGTCATTCCATACCCAGCAGGCAGGAGTGTAGCTCGGAGCATAGTAGCGATAAACGCCTTCGTCACGGATTTTTGAATACGGAGTTACAATGCCCTCTTCAAGGGATGCAAGAGCCGAAACCATCTTGAAAATCGAGCCCGGAGGATAAAGCCCTGCAATAGTGCGGTTTACCATCGGAGTCAGTGGGTCTTCGTAAAGCTTGTTATAATCGGCATTGAAGGTCGCCAGATTATAGGTCGGCGATGAAGCGAGAGCGAGGATTTCGCCCGAATCGATATCGATTACAACACAGGCGCCGCCTGCCGCATCGTGACCTGCGCCGTTTTTGTTGAATTTGGATTTTTCCTTGATCTGCTCTGTGACCTCCACAAGAGCCTTTTCGGCAACAGCCTGCATTCCGATGTCGATGGTGAGATAGACATCCTTGCCCGGCTGAGGGTCGTCAAGAGTGGTCATACCGGAGGAAAAGCCGTCGATGTCGGTTTCAATACCAAGAGTGCCGTCGATAGGGCGCAGATATTCCTCAAAAGCCTTTTCGGCCCCGTCCTTGCCGACGATATCGTTCATGGAATAGCCCTTTTCCTTGTAATCGTCCCATTCTTCCTTCCAGATAGAGCCGACTCTGCCAAGAATATGAGCGGCATGAACTGTGCGGTAAGCGCGTGTTTCAACTTCGTTTATAGTCACGCCAGGGAAGAACATACTTGCCTCAGAAATCTTGCTTACAGTTTCGATAGGCACTTCTTCGGCAAAAACATAAGGAGAATAGCTGGAAAATCCCTTGCATTCCATATCGTAGCGGACACCTGCGATGGTGCGCTGTTCGGTTTTTGTGTAAGAATCGGAAATGTCATATTTCTCGATGAGCTTTTGCATTATCTCGTGGGCGTTGAGATTTTCGTCCCAGTCCTTCTGCTCGCTTACAAAGTCCATAAGCTGACTGTAATATTTGTTGTCGGCATTGGTGTTTGTAAAGGCATAAGGGGCCTTTGGTGTTATAGGCAAAGTGTCGATGAATGGATGCTCTGTCTGAGCCATAATGGCGCAAAGCTGCAGAATAATCTCATTCTGACGGTCTTTTTCCCAGAAATAGTAGTCGAAAACCACCTGGAATGACATTTCATTACTTACAAGAGGAACGCCGTTGCGGTCGTAAATATTGCCGCGTGAGGCCGTCTGGGTATAGGTCACCATCGTCTTGCGCAGGGATGATTCCACAATGTCCTCATGCTCTGTTATCTGATATTTATAAAGACGAAGACAAATGCCGTAGATACATACGACAAAAACAAGAAAAATGGTGAATATTTTGAACTTGGTGTACTTATTTATCATATAATATCCTTTCCGTATGCTCTTTGGACAAAAAGGACTGCAAAGTAGACTACTGAAGATAGAATTATTGTGACAGGCAGGGATAAAAGCAGGTCACGGACAAATTCGCTCCATGGAATACCGATGAAAATGCCGTTGAGCAGATGCGCCGTTATATCGTAGATAATAGAGCCGGCTGTTGTGAACAAAAGGGCTGTAAGCAGATGCTTACGGAAGTCTATATCGACGATAAAGCCTGTCAGCATACCTAAAAACGGATAGAAAAGCAGGTATCCCAAAGGGAAACCGCCCTTTGATGTGCAGACGCACAAGGCTGAAAGAAAGCCGTAGGCCGCTCCCGCAGTCATGCCTTCAAACATGGAAACTGCAACTGTATACATTATAAAATAGTCGCAGGAAAAGCCGAAAAGGCTGATGGAAACCCCGCGGGAAAACTGCAGAACAAAAAGGCCTAAAGCTAAAAGCGCATAGGCCGCGTATTTGAAAAATACCTTGTTTCGCTGCATAGTTTTTCCTTTTTTGATGGGTAAAATGAAGTTTGTAGGGGACGGCATTTATGACGTCCCAAGCCTTCCCCTTGAGGGGAAGGTGTCAGCGAAGCTGACGGATGAGGTGTTTGAAATCTGTTTTACAGAGTAAAGCTTTATAAAATCTGAAGTCTTCTCACCACGACTGAAGTTGTGTTCTGCCGCTGGCATCTTAATATTTACAATTCATCTGTATTACTGATTACTCTTCTTCCACTTATTTCTCTTGGCGATGAATTCCTTTGTGAGAGTGTAGACAAGAGCGGCAAGCGGCACAGCGAGGAGAATACCCACAACGCCGCCTGCATTACCTGCCACAACGATGGCGACAAGCACTAAAATGCTTGGCAGACCGACAGTTTTGCCGACAACCTTAGGATAGATGAGATTGCCTTCTATCTGCTGCAAAACTGTGAGGAAAAGGGCGAAAAGCAGACCCTTGATAAGTCCTTCCTGAATGAGAATGAGGACAGCGCCGATAAAGGCGGCAAGAAACGCACCAACAATAGGTACAAGAGCTGTAACGGCAACAAGCACCGAAATAACCAGCGCCTGAGGGAAGCCGAAAATCAGCATACCGATAAAGCAGAGTGTGCTGAGCACCACAGCTTCTGTAAGCTGACCGAGAATATACTTGGAGAAAATATCGGAAGCAAGACGGGTTACGCGCAAAATCTCCTCATAGACCTTTTTGGAAAAGAGAGCCTTTACAAGAGCCGCACAGAATGCGCATATTTTTTCCTTCTGCGCAAGAATATAGATGGAGATGATAAAGCCGATGAGCATATTGCTGCTGAAGCTGATGACACCGCCCATAGTGGAAGCAGCCTTGTTGACAAAAGATTCCGAGCTCTTGACAGCAGAGGAGAACACCTTGTCGATGGTGCTTTTCCAGTCGATGTCGATGTTTTCGATAATGGAGATATCAATGTTATACTTTGCCATGATATCATTTATAATAGTACCTACATATTCAAGCCAGCCCGGCAGAGAATTTTTCAGCATAACGAAAAGATTTATAATCTCAGGCACGATAACGAGCGCCACGATGGAAATGACGAGAGGCACGAGAGCAATCGTTGCGATGAGGGAGATCGGGCGGACAAGAGAATGAAGGCTCTTGGTTTTCGATTTCTTTAAATTTACAAAAAGCCTTTCCTCGAATATTTTCATAAAAATATTCAGAACAAAGGCGAGAGCGAGACCGATAAAGACAGGGGTGAACATACTGAGAATATCACCGCAAAAGTCCAGTATTTTGCCGGTATTCTGCGCAAGTGTCAGCACCAGTCCGGCAAAAACGATAAGAAACATGACGATGTGAATGTTTTTCTTGTTGAATTCCATAGTAATCTGTGTAGTGCGGAGGCTTGTTTCCTCCGGAAAATTGTGTAGGGACCGACGTCCCCGGCGGTCCGAAAGTGTAGGGGAGCTGCTTGCTGCTCCCGCCGGGAAAATGAACAATGAAAAATTAAGGTGTGTTTCGCACGGATTGAACAGGACGGTACGTCGAGGGCGCCGTACCCTACAAGGGATGTGTCCATAGGGCAGGGGCTTGCTCCCGACGGAACATTACTCCGAAAAATCCTTGATAATATACAATTTCTTAAGCTGATTGATTTCAACGGCAGGACGAATCACAGCGTAGGTGGAAAGTCCGTGGCTTTCAGGGATTACCTTGTCGACATAGCCGATGACAAGCCCCTTAGGATATATATCGCCATAGCCGGAGGTTTCCACGATATCGTTGTATTTTGCCTTGGTTTCGTTGTCAAGATAGGACACCTTGAGCTTGTTTTCGTGGATGTATTCGGCCATACCTTCGGCAACGCCTATCTCCTGAGTCTGGGAAATAAGTGCGCCTATCTTCATTGAAGGGTCGAGCACAGTTGTGATTTCGGAAAAATTAGGCCCCACCTTGGAAACATAGCCCACCAGACCTTCGCGGACGATGGCGCAGTCATAAAGCTCGATGCCGTGAGCCTCCCCCTTATCGATAGTGACAATCTTGTGATAGTCGCCCGTTTCGATGGCTGTGACAGAGGCAAACTCGTATTCATAGGTAGGATTTTCTATCGAAATACGGGCAAGCACACGGAGATATTCATTTTCGGAAATCGCCTTGTTATACTTGCTCTCCAGACGCTCAAGCTCTGCGATTCTGTCCCTGAGCTGTTCATTTTCCGCCTTTATAGAGTCAAACTCATAGAAATAGCTGAAAAATCCCTTGACAGAATCGGAGGCCGAATTGACAAACGACTGGATAGGGGTCAGCACTGTGCCGATGACCGTGCTTAGCGGATTATACCCCGAGCCGATTTTGACAAAGGAAAAAATAACAGCCACTAAAATTATGATAACTGTTATTATTTTCAGTTGTGTAGAGTTATTTCTCATCTGTAATTTCCTTGTCAAGACCAAAAAATCTTATTGCGTTGTCATAAGTTATTTTTGCCATTTCCTCATAGGATAATCCCTTGATTTCAGCAAGCTTTTCCACAACAAGATTTACCTTGCTGCTGTCGTTGCGCTTGCCCCTGAATGGCACAGGTGTGAGATATGGCGAGTCTGTCTCGGCCATAAGCATATCGAGCGGCATCCAATCGACAACTTCGAGAGATTTTGCCGCATTTTTGTATGTGACTACCCCTGTGAAAGACAGATAATAGCCCATTTTAATAAGCACTTTTGCAGTTTCCAGACTTCCACTGTAGCAGTGGAGCACGCCCTTTACATCAGGGAACATTTTAAGAATGTTGATAGTATCCTCTGTGGCTTCGCGGGAATGGATGATGACCTTTTTACCAAGCTGACGGGCAAGCTCCATCTGACGGATGAAAACCGCCTTCTGAACTTCGCGTGGCGAATAATCATAGTGATAATCAAGCCCTATCTCGCCGATGGCAAGATTTTTAGGGTGATTCCAGAGCTTTATAAGCTCCTTTTCAGCTTCCTCATTGTAATCGGAAGCATCGTGAGGATGGAAACCGACAGCGGCATAGATAAAGTCATATTTTTCGGCAAGAGCGATGGCATCGTAGGATGACTGCAAATCTGTGCCGATATCCACCATGAGAGAAACGCCCGAATTATGGGCGTTCTCTATCACAGCTTCACGGTCTTCATCAAACCATTCATCGTGCAGGTGGGTATGTGTATCAAAAAGATTAGTTTTCTTCATTCTTCTTAGCGATTTCTTCAAGCTTCTTTGGAATGTCGATACGTGCAAAGAGTGGCTCTGCCTTGCCTACTTCAACGCCTTCCTTAAGCTGAGCGAATTCCTTGAGGGAATCGAAATCCTTGATGTCAGTATTGAGCTGAGCGAAAATCTTTTCAGCTGTTTCAGGGAGGAATGGCTTGAGAAGAACAGCAGCATAGCGGATTGTTTCAAGGAGAACATAAAGAACTCTGTTGAGTCTCCACTTCATACCTTCGTCCTTTGCAAGAGCCCAAGGTGTTGTTTCGTCGATGTACTTGTTAGCACGTCTGAGGAGATCCCAGATAGCATCGAGAGCATCAGCAACACGAAGCTCGTTCATCTTCTTTTCAACGATGTCAGGAGTCTGAAGAGCGAGATTGATGAGCTCGTGGTCAACAGCGCCGTCAGCAAAGCCCTTGGAGATAACGCCGCCATTGTACTTGTGAACCATAGCGATTGTGCGGTTTACAAGGTTGCCGAGGATGTTTGCAAGGTCGGAATTGATACGTTCCATAAGAAGTTCGTATGTGAGTGTGCCGTCCTGTGCAAATGGCATTTCGTGGAGGAGGTAGTAACGAACAGCGTCAACACCGAAGAGTTCAATGAGGTCTTCAGCATAGATAACGTTGCCCTTACTCTTACTCATCTTGCCATCGCCCATCATAAGCCATGGATGACCGAAAATCTGCTTAGGAAGTGGTTCACCGATCGCCATAAGGATGATTGGCCAGTAAATTGTATGGAAGCGGAGAATGTCCTTACCGATGAGATGTACATCAGCAGGCCAGAACTTCTTGTAGTGTTCGGAGTGGTTGCCGTCTGGATCAAAGCCTGCGAATGTGATGTAGTTGGAAAGAGCGTCAATCCATACATAGATTACATTGCCTGGGTCAAACTCTACAGGAACACCCCATGAGAAGGAGCTTCTGGAAACGCAGAGGTCTGTGAGGCCCGGACGGATGAAGTTATTGAGCATTTCATTCTTTCTGGAAGCAGGCTGAATGAAGTCTGGGTTGTTTTCGATATGTTCTTCGAGGCGCTTTGCGTAGTTGGAAAGCTTGAGGAAGTATGCAGCTTCCTTCATTGGGCGAACTTCAGCGCCGCAGTCTGGGCACTTGCCGTCAACGAGCTGGGATTCTGTAAAGAAGCTTTCGCAAGGCACGCAGTAGAGGCCTTCGTATTCGCTCTTATAAATGTCGCCCTGATCATAAAGCTGCTTGAAGATCTTGGCAACCTTTTCCTTGTGCATTGGGTCAGATGTTCTGATGAACTTGTCGTAGGATGTGTTGAGGCAGTCCCAGTTGTCCTTGATCTTAGCTGCAGTTTCGTCTACAAACTGCTGAGGTGTGATGCCTCTTGCTTCAGCCTTTTCCTGAATCTTCTGACCGTGTTCGTCAGTACCTGTCTGGAAGTAAACATCATAGCCCTGTTCACGTCTGAAACGTGCGATAGCGTCGGCAAGAACGATTTCGTAGGAGTTGCCGATGTGTGGGCGGCCGGATGTGTAAGCAATAGCTGTGGAAATATAATAAGGAGCACCCTTTTTGTTTTCCATGATATTATTTTCCTTTCTTGTTTTGATATATTTGATGTGTATTTTTAACGAATGTTGTATCGGGACGTCATAAATGCCGTCCCCTACAATACTGAGTAGGGGATGGTGCTTGTCAACATCCCGTAAAGAAGGAGTAAACTCATGCCACAAGGCAATTCATTTATTCCTGTTCTTCCTCTTGTTTTTCATCTTCCCTGCTTGGCGCATTGTCGAATGGAATATCGCCGATATTGCCCGGCTGAGAAGGAGCATCTTCCTTCGGCATTGGCTCAGGGTCTGTGATTTCAGGCTTTTCTGCAACGCCGTCAGCATTTACGTTTTCGCCTGTGTATCCCTTAGGCATTTTCATGCCGAAAGACTGGAAGAAATGTTCAGGCGGAATCTTGCCGCCGACATTGTAACGCATCATACCGGAAATGCCGATGAGCGGATTGATTACAAAGCTTGTGCCGACAGTCTGGAAGACGAGAAGAGCGTAGTAAATCGCATCGTACTTTGCTGTGATTATTTCATAGGCAAGAACAGGACCGGAGAAAATTACCACCAGCGGAGCGTATGAAAGCATAAGCTTGATGTAATCCTTGAGATTATACTTCATCTTTACCATACCGATGTGGAAAATCGGAGTGATTATCTTCATCGGAACGGCCGCGCATTCGTATACGCCACCCTGATAACGGAAAGCCTGATATACAAGGAAAAGCATTGCGATTATAAAGAATCCGCCGATTACAGCAATCTGAACTGTGTCAGGAATCACGAAAAACTGTGAATAGCCTGTCAGCATACTCATAATGAAGGAATAGATAAGGTTTACAAGGAAGACCCATGGCACCATTCTGAATGCAAAAGTAAGCTGGACTTTAATACTGTGCCAGATGAGCTTGAAATCGCCAAGCCATTCAAAAAGATAGCCTTTGTGCACCTTCACGCCGCCTCTGATAAGCATACTGTAAACATTGTACATACAGATGGTGATAGGAGCTGTCACAAACATACTGAGAATACTTACAATGGTGTTTGCGCCCACAGCTTCAAATGTGATAACGCTTGCCACAGATACAGCCACCTGGAAAATGGAAAGCATAAGCGCCATAAAGGCGATAAGCGGTAAATTGTCGTTAAAAAGACGCAACGCCTTTTTACGTATTTCTTTGTTTTTCATATAATGGTCACTCCTTTCGAGTGAGATAAAGGGAATAGCTGAAAGCAATTATTTGTAGGGGAGGTGCTTGCTCCTCCCGCGGTATGTCATAAATGCCATACCCTACGCATTTGTCCGCACATGATATATACTACTTCTTGCCTGAGCCTTTTCTCTTTGCGTGATAGATAGGCTTCTTTTCCTTCGGAGCCTTGACTGCGTGGAATTCGACCATTTCGCCGTTGATATTGTAAGGCATTTCTTCATTTGGATTCTGCATACGCTCAAACATAAGCATGGATGCCATATTGAACTGAGGCATAAAGACCATAATATAATATGTATAGCCTAAAATACCGAGTACATAAGCGAAAATGCCCAATTCTGTCGCAAAAAGCATAGCCACGAAAATTGGCACCATGGAAATAATCCAGCTTGGAGCGTAGGAAATGGAAAGGATAAGATAGCGGTAAACGTGTGGCTTGATAAAATCCTTGCCGATGTCAAAACGCATCTTGATGTCGAGATGTGTTTCTTCGCCAGCATAGAAAAGACCGCCCGAATACTTGAGCATATGGAGGCAGTAAGGATAAGCGGCAATGATGATTACGCCTGTGAAAAGAACGTAAGCAACAGACATCTTGATGAGAGCATCGCCGCCTGCAAGTGTGTCGCCCCAGATAGCATAGAGAATACCCATAGGACAGCATACATAGACGATGAACCATACAGCAAGACAGCCCCAGTAATAAAGCTGAGTGGCAAGAGCATCCTTGAGCTTTTTGCCATTCTTGTAGTATTCAAGAACATTATTGAAGGATGCATCCATGCCCTTGTTCATTCGGTGGCACATATTGAGATAGCCGATCTGAACAGGCGCAAGGAGGAGAATGAGCAGCACAAAGCCCAATGGGGAAAGTGTACTGCTGCCGATAAGATTCAAAAGAAGATTGAGAACAAGAGCGATAAGAAGGCTGAGCAAAGCCGCCTTTCTCACTTCGCCCTTGTTGGCGTTTATAAAGGATTTAGCTGATTTTTTGATAAGTGATGTGTTGAAATTTCTCATGTTTTCCTCGTGGGATTAAGTTATAAGTAATAGTTAAAAGTGAAGAACTGCGGTGTGCTGGCGAACAGATTGAATATGCCTTCGGCACCACCTCATCCGTTTCGTTCCTCAACACCTTCCCCTCAAGGGGAAGGCAATTTAGCCTCCCTTGCCTAAAGGGAGGGGGACCATCGAAGATGGTGGAGGGATTGTCATCTATCCAATGCGCCGCAGGCACCATCACGCTTGCGTGCTATTCTGCTGCAGTTGTGCCTTCTGTTGCCTCAGTCGGAGCTTCAGTTGGAGCTTCGGAAGGAGCAGTTGTCGGAGCTTCTGTTGGTGGAGTTACAGGGTCAACCACAGGTGGAGCTTCTGTTGGCGGAACAACAGGCTCTACCACAGGCGCATTAGGGTCTGTGCCGTAAAGTGTCACCTTGTCGAGACGCTTATATGTGCTGGAAGCTTCAAAGTTTCTGGAAACTTCCTTGCCGTCGATGTAAACGATACGGTATGTGTTAGCCTTGTAGCCTGTGTAGCCCACATTCTTTACCTTCACTTCGTCCGGCTTAAGTGTTGGGTCGTATACGTGCTGTTCTTCAAATGGATTTGTCGAAAGGATTTCTGTAATAACCTTGACACTCTTGCCAGGTGTTTCCTGTGTGCCGATGATATTTACAGTGATGGAGCTTTTGCCCACTGTGCAATCGACCTTGATAGGGAAGTTTGTGTTGTTTCTGAACTTGAAGTCCTGACCGCCGTAAACGAATGTTGCGTCCTGACCGACAGGTGTATAGGAAACAACAAAGCTGTGGTTACGTCTTACTGTGATTTCCATATCGGCATACATAGCCGCCATGTAGATTGTGGAAGAAACCTGACAAACACCGCCGCCGAGACCGTCAACAACTTCGCCCTGGCTGAATACAAGAGCATCCTGATAACCCTTTTCACGTGTGATTCTGCCAACCTGCTCTGTGTAGGAGAATTCCTCGCCAGGCATAATCACAGTTTCACAGTCGGAAGCCGCAATGCGGATGTTGGCTGTACGCTGAATCTGATTGCCGTTGAAGGATGTACTCTGGCTGGAAAGCACATCACGGAAGAGCATGGATTTGTACTGTTCGTCTGTGTAAGTAGGATTTGTGACTGTTACAGGGATAGCGACAGTATCGCTGTCTGCAGCATTGATAAGGTTGTCAGCCTGAGAAGCCTTGATGGAATAGCCGACCTTACCAGGAATGATTGTCTGGCAGGATGGGTCATTAGGGTCAACAGTAGGCTCAGCCATTTCTGTATTGATCATAGCAGCGAGAGCTTCGCCTGTAATCTTGCCTTCTTCGCCTTCAAATGTGACAGGGGTAAAATCGAGAGCGTCAATCTTTTCGATGAGGGCATCTGCGATTTTTTCACGGTTGTAAGTCACACCGTGATCGAGATTTACGATAACTTCCTCGCCCTTGATTTCAAAAAGCTGACCGCCTGCATTTTCGCCTGCTGTCTTTATAGCTTCATCAATCTGGGAAAGAAGAGCATCTCTGTCAGGGGAAATATCGCAAGTGAGGGCATAGCCATCCTTCTTTGTAGCCTTCATAGCCTTCCAGCGCTGAATGAAAGAGCCGTCTCTGCCGTGATTGTATGCATCTTCGGCAAGAGCCTTGGCATCAATATTTGCCGCATTGAGAGTTGTTGCGATATCGAACTTGTCAAAGCCGAGAGTCATTTCAATGTTTTCGGAAATGCCGAGAGAATCGACAGCCTGACGGATGGTTTTTTCAGCCTGAGTCTGGGAAAGACCGCCAAGCTTTTTGTCCATAAATGTGACGCCGTCATAGATGGTATCATTTGAGAAGAAACTGCTGATGAAATAAACGGCACATAAAACCGCAATGAGCGCAAAAGCGCAAACGCCGAGAAGAGTCTGTCTTCTGCGGGCTTTTGCACGCTTTCCCTTTCTCTGAGGAGCGCGTGTAGTTGTCTGATCGTTTTGTGTCATAATATCTCCTGTTCAATTAAATATATAAAAAAATTCATTTCACTTTATTATATACTATATATAAAGGAATATCAATAACAAAACGATTACAAAATCGAAATTTTCAATATTTTTTAACTTTTTGCCATAGATTTGCCACAAATGCATGAAAACAAACTCGTATAAAATATTTATGTAAACCCCTTGACAAGTTTATTAAAATGCGTTACAATAATCTCGAAAATAAGACATACGACAAAATTGAAATAAATCGCAAAAACAACCTCCATAACAAAGGGGCGGGAAGCAACAACCGCCCCGAACAAATCTCTTTTCATTCTGAACGAAGGTGAAGGATTTTTCCCCGTTAGCACAATCTCCTATCTAATCCGTCGGAGACACCACGATTGCTCAAAGCAATCACCCGCTCGCAGAGCGAATATGGAATGTGACTTGTCACACACAAGGGGTCCAGGGGCTTGCCCTTGGTCATCGTGATCAAACTGCGTGACCAGTTTGCACTTTTTGCTACTTTTGTGCGGACAAAAGTAGATGCCATAGGCATTTCACGACTTCAGTCGTGACAAATAAGCTGACGATTTAATCAAAACTTTACTCTGTAGAACAAACGTAAAAAGTTATCATATCATTCATAAACCACCCCGAAAGGACAAAAAATATGGATAAAAAATCAATGTACAGCATAATGCTGATGGATTCTGTCGTGGAAGCTGTCGACAGAGCGGCATACTTAAACGGCACAAACCGTTCCAATCTCATAAACCAGATTCTTGCTGAACGCCTTGGGGTGGAAACTCCCGAGCAGAAGATAAGCGGCATTTTTGACCGCCTTATAAGAGAGCTTTCCCGCTCCGAAGGGCTGACTGTAATGAAAGAGCCTTCCGATTTCATGCTCTCCTTAAAGAGTCCCCTCAACTATAAATACCGCCCGACGATAAAATATTCTGTCGAGCTTTACCGTACACCACACGGCAATTTCGGCGAACTCAGAGTGGTTTTCCGCACACAGAGCCGCGAGCTTTTGGATAAACTGGATGGCTTCTTCCGCCTCTGGATGCTGATGGAAGCTCATTATATTCATAAATATTTTGCCAAGGATGCCATAGAATATGAAATAGGCGAAGGCAAATTCAAGCGCAGCTTCCCTGTGGGCAACAACACAGACCTGAGCGATGGCTCGGTCCTTTCTGTCGCACTCAGCGAGTATATCAATGGCTTCGACAGCGCGATAAAGACTTATCTTTATAACGATCTCTCCCCGGACGAATTCCAGAAAATGTACACCACAGCCCTCAAAAAGAATAAATATATTATCTAGCACCACCTTGCCTTCCCCTCGATTCACACCCCAAACAGCAGGCTGTTCGGGGACCCCGTTGGGAAGGTGTCAGCAAAGCTGACGGATGAGGTGTAGACCGCAGGTCGTTTTAACAAATCTGTGGCTTTGCCACACTGCAACTATTCATTATTCATTATTCACTATTCGCTCACGCTTTGCGTGAAAAGCCTCAAGGAGGTAAAAACATCAATGAACGCACAGAAATTCACACAAAAATCCATCGAAGCCATCCAGAATGCCGAAAAAACCGTTCTGGAATACGGCAATCCGCAGATAGAGCCTATCCACATCCTGAGCAGCCTTGTACATCAGGAAAACGGCCTTATTCCGTCGCTCATGGAGAAGATGGGCGTAAATATTGACCTTGCAAAGACAATGGCCGATGAATATGTGGCAAAGCTGCCGAAAGCCATGGGCACAGCACGTGAGCAGGGCAAGATTTATATCTCGCCGACAACAGAAAAGATTCTCTCCGATGCAGAAGACACCGCGAAAAATATGAACGATGAATATGTCTCGGTCGAGCATATTTTTATGACACTTATCGAGTCGAATGAAACAAATGTAAAGGATTTCTTCCGTCGCCTCGGCATTGATAAAAATGGTTTTCTCACAGCTCTCCGCACAGTGCGCAGTGCAAATCGCGTAACAAGCGACAATCCTGAAGCAACCTATGAAGCGCTGAAAAAGTATGGCTACGACCTTGTGGAGCGCGCCCGTCAGCATAAAATCGACCCTGTAATCGGCAGAGACAGCGAAATCCGAAGCGTTGTCCGCATTCTTTCCCGCAAAACCAAGAACAATCCTGTCCTCATCGGTGAGCCGGGCGTCGGCAAGACAGCCATCGTTGAAGGTCTCGCCATCCGCATTATGAAGGGCGACGTGCCTGAGGGACTTAAGGATAAGACTATCTTCGCCCTCGATATGGGCTCCCTCATCGCAGGCGCCAAGTACCGCGGCGAATTTGAAGAACGACTCAAGGCGGTTTTGTCGGAAGTCAAGGAGTCGGACGGCAGAATCATCCTCTTTATCGATGAACTTCACACCATCGTGGGCGCAGGCAAGACTGACGGCGCAATGGATGCCGGAAATCTCTTAAAGCCTATGCTTGCCAGAGGCGAGCTCCATTGTATCGGCGCCACGACTATTGACGAATACCGCAAATATATCGAGAAAGATGCCGCTCTCGAAAGACGTTTCCAGCCAGTTATGGCCGATGAGCCGACTGTGGAGGATACCATCTCCATTCTCCGCGGCTTAAAGGAAAGATACGAGGTTTTCCACGGTGTGCAGATTACAGACAGCGCCATTATTGCAGCGGCAACTTTGTCAGATAGATATATAACAGACAGATTCCTCCCCGACAAGGCTATCGACCTTATCGATGAAGCCTGCGCAATGATTCGCACAGAGATAGATTCCCTCCCGAGCGAGCTTGATGAAATCTCCCGCAAAATCATGCAGTATGAAATCGAAGAAGCGGCACTCAAGCGCGAAACCGATGCCGTTGCGGTGCAGAATCTTGAGAATACACGCAAGGAACTTGCTTCTCTCCGTGAAGAATATGCCGAAATGAAGGCAAAATGGGATAACGAAAAGGCAAATATCGGCTCTGTTCACAAAATCAAGGAGGAAATCGAGGCTGTCAATGCCGAAATCGAACGCCTTGAGCGTGAATATGACCTTACAAAACTTGCCGAACTCAAGTATGGCAAGCTGCCTGAACTTATGAAAAAATTGTCCGAAGCTCAGGACACTTCTTCGCCATCCATTCTCCGAGATCATGTCACAGAGGAGGAAATCGCAAAAATCATCG
>JAZUBN010000057.1:0-5638 GCA_045638565.1 Oscillospiraceae bacterium
GCTCATTCAGAAGGGGGTAAAGCTGGATGTAATCTGCGTCGACCCTCCTCGCAAGGGCATGGACCAGAATACCATCGATGCGATTCTCACACTTGCTCCGCAGAAGGTGGTTTATGTAAGCTGTGATTGCTCCACAATGGCACGCGATGTAAAAATCCTTGAAGAAAACGGCTATAAACTCCAAAAGGTTTCAGCCTTCGATATGTTCCCACGCACTTCCCATGTTGAATCGTGTGCAGTGCTTTACAGGGAATAGAAAGGAATGTGTTCTATGCTATATACAGCTTTGACGAAAAAGGCGATGAAAATCTGCTTTGAAGCGCATAAAAATCAGGTTGATAAAAACGGTGTGCCGTATATCTTTCATCCCGTTCATCTTGCCGAGCAAATGAAGGATGAGAAAACCATCTGCATAGCTCTTCTGCACGATGTTGTGGAAGACACAGATATCACATTTGAACAGCTTGAAAATGAGGGCTTTCCAAAGGATATAATCGATGCGCTGAAGCTTCTGACACACGATGGAACTGTGCCTTATATGGATTATGTGAAGCAGATCGGGACAAACGATCTTGCAAGGGCGGTAAAACTTGCAGACCTTAAGCATAACAGTGATCTTACAAGGCTGGATGTTGTCGATGAAAAGGCGATAGCGCGCGTTGAAAAGTATAAAAAGGCAATAGAGCTGCTCGAAGCATAAGAGGTACAGAAATGTATTTTGGCATTTACAGTTTTTATTATACAGAAATAGCAAAATATAAAAAGTTTGTGCGTAATCAGCTTATATTGCTGTTGCGAAATGAAGAAAACAAAACTGTCACGCTCGATTCTGACGGACTTGCCCGTCTGCTACTCATTGATGCCGATAACATCGGCGGCGAATGTTATTCAGAAGAGGATTATGCGGTTATAAATCCCATCCTCGATGCATTTCTGTCAGGTGAGAGGGTCACATATAATCTTTCGAGAGAAGATGTGCAGATGTTTCTAGATCTTGCGATGAAAAGAAGGCTCGATATTGAGCTGAATGAAAAGCTGGCAGTAAAACTTGCGGAATATTATAATGAAACTCAGCAGAATGAGCTGCTGAAAATAGATATGAATATCTTCCGTGAGGTCTGCAAAAGCATAGACCAGTCAAAAATATAATGTCATTCTCTCTCGCCTACATTTGATGAAAGAGAAACAAAGTGATATAATCAGATACAAAACGGCAGTTGATACTGCCGTTTTTATTTTGACGATTTTTGACAATACACAATGCAAATGCTATAATTTATCCATCGAAAATACATTTTATGGAGAAAAATATGGAAAAACTTCTTTATATCGATGCTTGTTTCAGAGAAAATGAGTCGCGCACACGTAAAATAGCTCTTCCTGTTGTGGATGCCCTCAAAAAACGTTACGATGTGGAAACAATAAATCTCAATGACCTCGAGCTTATTCCGGTTATGTCGGAAGAAATCGTAAAGCGTAACGGCGGAAACCCAAGCAAGCAGTCTCTCGAATGGGCGAATAAGGTGAAAAATGCCGACAGAATCGTAATTGCCGCCCCATTCTGGGATATGTCCATCCCATCTGCTCTTAAAGTTTTCATCGAGCTTTGCTCTATTTTTGACGTTACATTCACATCGGATGATAAGACCTGCTATGGCCTTTGTAAATGCAAAAAGATGCTGTTTATCACAACACGCGGCATGAATATCCCGACAGGTGATGTTCGCGAGCAGGCTACATCCTATCTTAAAGCCCTTTCAACTCTCTGGAATCTCGGCGAACTTGAAGTCCTCGCAAGACAGAATTTCGACTATCTTACGGCAGAAATGATAGAAAAGGAAATCGAATCAGCCATCGCAGAAGGTCTGGAAATCGCCAAAATATTCTAAAATAACATCCCCAAAACGGCAGTAACTACTGCCGTTTTTCTTTTTATCTTTATTTATAAAATAAATAAATAACCGATTTTCTATAGAAAACAATAATATTTGGAAATATTATAAAATCCTATGAGCTTTATTTGATTTCGTAATAAAGGCTGAATAGAAGTATTTGATATGATATCATATAAATAATGATTACTTTCGCAAATGGAGACTAAAATGAGCAAATATTATGTAGGTATCGATATCGGCTCGACAGCTTCAAAAACAGTGGTCATCGACGATGAAAAGGTGGTCGATGCTTTCACACTGCCTACCGGGTGGAGCGGTCAGGAAACGGCCGAAAATATATATGAAAAGCTGAAATTCAAGGGATATGCCGATGATATGACCTGCGTTGCCACAGGCTATGGCAGAGTTTGCGTCCATTATGCAGACAAGGTCATAACAGAAATCACCTGCCACGGTAAGGGCGGATGGTGCATTTTCGGCAAAGACGGCATCATCGTCGATGTAGGCGGTCAGGACACCAAAATCATCGAAATCGAAAACGGCGCAGTCAAGGACTTCCTTATGAATGATAAATGCGCCGCCGGCACAGGCAAGTTTATCGAAGTTATGGCGGCACGCCTTGGCACAGGTCTAAATGAGCTTTACGATATGGCATCGAAAGGCGACCCTGTTTCAATAAGCTCGATGTGTACAGTTTTTGCTGAATCGGAAGTAATCGGACACATCGCAACAGGCCGACCAAAGCAGGACATCGCCGCAGGCGTAATCGATTCGGTTGCCGCACGCGTGGCTGCTCTTGCAATCCGCTATCCGGCAAAGGAAATGGTGCTGACAGGCGGACTTTGCGACAGCCCATATTTTATAAAAATACTTTCCCAGAAATCACGCCGTGAAGTCACAACACATCCATTTGCACGTTATGCAGGTGCGTTGGGCGCAGCGCTGACAGCGGCAAAGAAAAATGTCGTAAAGGTGGAGATGTAATGATTTACCTCGACAATGCCGCAACAACAATGTATAAACCGCAGTGTGTCGTCGATGCTGTCGTGAATGCTCTCACTTCGATGGGCAATGCCGGCAGAGGCACTCACGAGGCATCCCTTGATGCCACAATGGTGATTTTCGGCGCGCGAATGAAGCTGGCGCAGCTTTTCAATGCCGAAAGTCCGGACAGAATGGTTTTTACAGCCAATTCGACAGAAAGCCTCAACATCGCCATCAAAGGCGTTATAAATAAAGGTGACCACGTTATCACCACAGAGATGGAGCATAATTCTGTCCTTCGTCCTCTCTATGAAATGGAGGAAAAAGGTGCGGAGCTTACCATCGTCAAAGTAGATAAAATCGGCAATATAAATATAAATGACATTGAAAATGCCATAAAATCCAATACAAAAGCCATCGTATGCACTCACGGCTCAAATCTCACAGGCAATCTCAACGATATCGAAGCTATCGGCAGAATTGCAAAGGCTCACAATGTGATTTTCATCGTCGATGCCTCCCAGACAGCCGGTGTATTTGATATCGATGTGCAGAAAATGGGCATAGATATTCTGTGCTTCACAGGGCATAAAGGTATGCTTGGTCCTCAGGGCACAGGCGGTATGTATGTAAGCCCATCTGTGACAGTCCGTCCTCTTCTTTCGGGCGGCAGCGGTGTGCAGACATATCTTAAAAAGCATCCGGCTGAAATGCCGACAGCTCTTGAAGCAGGCACACTCAATGCCCACGGCATCGCAGGACTTTCTGCCGCTGTCGACTATATAAATGAAACAGGCATGGAAAATATCCGCAAAAAAGAGCAGCAGCTCATGTGGGATTTTTACAATAAAGTAAAGGACATCGCAGGGGTAAAGGTATACGGCGATTTTTCAAAGAGTGAAAGATGCGCTGTTGTTACTGTAAATATCTGGGATTTTGATTCATCTCAGGTCAGCGATGTATTATATAATGATTACGGCATATCCACACGTCCGGGAGCCCATTGCGCCCCTCTTATGCACAATGCTCTTGAAACAGGGGACCAGGGCGCCGTACGCTTCAGCTTCTCCCATTTCAATACAGAGGAAGATGTGGATGCAGCTGTACAGGCAATAATGGAAATTGCCGCAGAAAAATGTTAAATTGTAGCGAGACTACATAAGGAAATATAATTATAAGGAGACAATTCAAATGGCAGACTACAGAAAAATGTGGGAAGAATTGGGCATGGATCTCGAAACTCATGACCAGCTCTGCGCTGTACTCCCAACAGCATTCGGCGATGTATACCTTTCTCAGGAAAACCGTCCTGAAGGTATGGGCTTCTGGGATATGGTTGTTGCTGACGTTCACGGCATCCGCCCTGCAGAACTCATCGAAGCTCAGAAGAACGGCCAGAAGGTGTTCGGTACATTCTGCGTTTACGTTCCAGATGAAGTTATCATCGCAGCTAACGGTATCGTAACAGGTCTTTGCGGCGGCTCTCAGTTCTGGGTTCCAGACGGTGAAGCAGTTCTTCCAAAGAGCACATGTCCTCTCATCAAGGCTTCCGTAGGCGCACGTCTCGGCAAGACTTGCCCATTCTTCCGTATTGCTGATATGTATGTTGGTGATACAACATGTGGCGGCAAGAAGAAGGCTTGGGAAATCCTCGCTCAGGATGTTCCACTCCACATCATGGACGTTCCACAGATGAAGAGAGAAAAGGATATCATCAAGTGGGGCGAAGAAATCAAGGAATTCGTAAAGGTAGTTGAAGACTTCACAGGCAATAAGATCACAGCAGAAAACCTCAAGGAAGCTATCCATACAATCAACGAAAAGAGAAAGGGCCTTGCACGTGTTTATGAAGCAAGAAAGGCTGAAAACATTCCAATTTCCGGCCGTGACGCTCTCCTCGTTTCCCAGATCGCGTTCTTCGACGATCCAACACGCTGCGCAATGATGACAAACAAGCTCGCTGACGAACTTGAAGAAAGAATCAAGAACGGCGTTTCCGTATTCCCAGCTGGCACAAAGCGTATCATGCTCACAGGTACACCAATGGCTATTCCAAACTGGAAGATGCATCAGATTATCGAAACAAGCGGCGCTGCTGTTGTATGTGAAGAAACATGCACAGGCACACGTTACTTCGAAAACCTCGTTGACGAAACAAAGGATAACCTCGATGATATGATCAAGGCTATCGCTGACAGATATATGGGCATCCACTGCGCATGCTTCACACCAAATACAGAACGTGTTGACGATATCGTTCGCCTTGCTAAGGAATACAAGGTTGACGGTGTTATCGATGTAAACCTCAAGTTCTGCACACTCTATGATGTAGAAGGCTACACAGTTGAAAAGGCTCTCAAGGAAGCTGGCATCCCTGTTCTCGGCATCGAAACAGACTATGCAGACTCCGACGCTGAACAGCTCAAGACAAGAATCCAGGCATTTATCGAACTTCTTGACTAATAATGGCAGAGCAGAAAAAACTGCATTATTACGTGTTGTTCAAAACATACACACAGGGTATGATGCTACAGGAATTGCTTAAAAAAGATGGCATAAAGTCCCGCATAGCTCCGGCTCCCCGTGCAATTCAGGGCGAATTGGGGTGCGGAATGAGCCTGCTCATAGAGCCTGATGTCGTTGAGGATGTCCGTGCGTGTATCGAAAAGAATAACGCGGAATATCACGATATCGTGCCTTATGAAACGAGCATAAACCCAAACAGAAACAGATTTTGCTGATATTAAAAGCCTCCGTCT
>JAZUBN010000058.1:0-10832 GCA_045638565.1 Oscillospiraceae bacterium
ATTTTTTCTATATAAAATGAAATAGGGTAATGGATATGGTATAATAAATAATACATCTATATTATAATGTAAGGAGTTTCTATGTCATTTATAATTACTGTATATACTCACGAAGGTATTGTAATGGCCAGCGACAGCCGCATAACATATACAACTTACGAGCCTAATCCCAACGGCAAGGGTGCGCTGAAAAATTATGGCATTCAGAGCACAGACACTACATATAAGACTTTTATGTGCAACTCCACAATCGGTCTTTCGGCGGCCGGGGCTTCAAGCATCAAAAATAAGCCAATTTCCATCTATATAGAGGATTTTATCAATAAAAATGTAAAAGAAAAGTCGACAGTCGAAGATATTTCGCAAAAGCTCATTGATTATTTCGGCAAGTTTGATCCTGTGCCTGATGTGAAGTTTATCGTGGCAGGTTACGACAAGGGTGAGATGACATCTCATGTACACCGTGTAAATATAATAAATAAGAGTATAAACCGCAAGAACACAGAAAATGCCAGCGCTACATGGGATGGCGAAACCGAAATTCTTATCCGTCTGCTCAATACTGTTGCTGTAAAATCCCACGACGGCAGTTATGTGGAGCTGAAGGATTATTCCATGGGTTTTGCCTTCTTCACTCTGCAGGATGCTGTTGATTTTGCAAAATTTGCTGTGGAAGTTACTGCTAAAACAATATCTTTCCAGAACAGAGGCAAAACTGTGGGCGGTCCTGTGGATATTCTTGCCATCAAGCCATCGGGGGCATTCTGGGTGCAGCATAAGGAAATTCACGCTTAGTAATTTAATATGTATCTGCGATGCATTAAATAGATTCTCTCCCCCGGCCCCGTTGGGGCACCCCCCCCTCGTCAGAGGGAGGCAAGATATATTTATAATAAGAAAAAGGCAGTCTGCGTGACTGCCTTTTGTTGTGTTTGGTTTGAGTATGGTTTACATCTTTTCCCAATTTAATCTGTACTGTTCAATGCCTTTACACTCATCATTTTCAAAGGTCATAACCACTATCCATGGCAGCACTCTGCGGATTTTCATAAACTGCTCATATCCGAATGATTTATCGTAGTAATTGACTATTGTTGCGAGGGCTGTGCCGTGAGTGCCGATGGCGATATTCTTCCCTTCATAGCGATTCAATATGTCTTTGAGGGCGTTTACATTTCGCTCCTGCACTTCTCGCAGACATTCACCCGTTTCAAGCTTATAATTGAAGTCTGCCCACTGTGCTTCGGCAAATCCAGGGAAATCATCAATGTAAGTATCGCAGATTTTACGCTCACGAAGGTCGTATACCGTTTCGACTTCCATTTCCATCTGGCGGGCAAATGTTGCCACAGTATCGAATGAGCGCTGGTATGGACTGGACAAAACGGCGAAAATATCCTTGTCTTTAAGGAAGTTTGCAACATGATGGGTGTCCCCTCTGCCCTTTTCTGTAAGAGCGCGGTTTACGGCATCGTGGTCATTATAGTCAGGCTCAGCATGGCGGATAAAATATACCTTTGTCATGGCGTTTCTCCTTTACACTTTAATATTTACATCATAATTTTCATCGATGATAAGCGGATTTATATTGTACTGACGGCATTTTTCAAGATAATATGCGTTTTCACGCAGTGCATCTTCCATTGTGAAATCATCGTAAAGACGATGTTCAACTATATTTTCATAGGCTTTTATATCGTCAAAATGATTTCTGATATAGTTTTCAGTCATCGCAAGGCATATGTATTTTATATTTTCAAGATATGATTCATCGAAGTCATTCTGCCAGTCAAACGGGATATAACAGCCTTCCACGATGAGATTCTGCCTGTTTTCAATGGCTGTCTTTATCATTTCACGGACTATCGGCCAGAGGAGTGATGTAAGCTTTTCATTACTGCTCAGAGGAGTAAGCTCGGTCATTCCGCTGCGGATAAGCCCCATTTTGAGATGGTCCACCGAAAGGTAAGGAAAGTGATGCTTTTCAAGCAGTTTCTGTGCGAGGGCAGTTTTTCCCGTATGGGACGGGCCGGTTACAATTATTATCATGCGCTCCCTCCTTTTATTTCAGTATAGCACGATTCAACCTCCCTTGCAAGAGAAAAAGCCGCCCATAAAGGCGGCTTTAATTTATGATTTTCTTATGGATTTATCCTTACACTTAGGACAAGTGACTTCAATTTTGCCTTTTCCCTTTGGCACGCGGAAGATATTGCCGCATTTTTTACACTTGAAATATTTATGAGTCTTTCTGTTTATCCACATCTGTCTGACAAGGGATATTCTGCCCATAACAGCCTTTCTCAGCTTGATATAGCTGACAAGCTCAAGCCTTCTTTTGTGGATCTTTTTTGAAAAGCTTCTGAAAATCGACCAGACAAGCGGAATGTATGCCATCAGCGAAAGCATTCCCATATGTGGGAAATATGACAGGAATATCATGATAAGCGCCACTATGAGCAGGAATTTATTCAGCTCATCTGTGCCGTATCGTCCGTACATAAATCTGCCGAAGCTTTGCATAAGTTTTGAAAATATATTTCTCATTTCAGTTCCTTCTTTTTACATTATTATCCAATATTATAGCACAGAAATATAAGGAATTTGTGACGAAATTATGGACATTTCCATGTTGGAGCAATTATAACAAATCATCAGGCATATTGCAACAGTTTTATAAGCTTTTAAGTTTTTTGCCATAAATTATTGTAATAAGATGGCCGTTGTGCTATGATTTTATCATAAGAAATCTTTATGGAGGCATTATTATGATGAATCACGATAAGATAAGAGCGCTCTTCCCTGTCTGCTCACGCAAGGTATATCTTGAAGCTGGGCTCAGTAACGGCGGATGCACAATAGCGAAAGATGCCATGGACTTGTATTTTGAGGAAAACTTTACAGGTATTCTTGAAGGCAAAAAGCAGTGGAATGAAGCTGCTGACGAAGTGCGTTGTCTTGCTGCGCAGCTTTTGGGCGGCGTTTCTCCGGATGGTATTGCCATTACTAAAAATACTGTCGAAGGACTCAATATTATAGCGCAAAGCTTTCCATTTGAAAAGGGCGATAACGTTGTCGTTGGCGCAGACGAACACATCTCCAATGTGATGCCTTGGCTTGCGCTCAAGGACAAGGGGATTGATGTCCGCATTGTGCCTTCGGAAAATCATAGACTTTCACCTGATATTTTTGAAAAATACATTGACGGCAATACAAAAATCGTGGCTGTCAGCCATGTGCAGGCGCCGACAGGATATAAATGCGACATCAAGGCTTTGGCTGAAATATGCCATAAGAATGGTGCTTTTCTTGTTGTCGATGCCATTCAGAGCCTCGGTCTTATCGAAGTAAATGCAAAGGAATGGGGCATTGATGCTGTTTCTTCGGGGGCACACAAGAATCTTCTTTCTGTGACAGGCGTAGGTTTGCTTTATATTGCACCTCAGCTTATGAAGATGCTCAAACCTGATTACGCAGGCTCTTCTGCTGTTCGTTCATTTGACAGAGAAAGCTGGACAAATACGCTGAAAGATGATATGAACGCGCGAAAGTTTGAGCTTTCGAATCTTAATTATCCCGGTATTTACACTCTGCGTGCTGCATTAAAGTTCATCTTAGAGGTTGGCGTTGAAAATATTGAAGCTCATGTGGCTGTGCTTTCAAAGAAGATGAATGACGGCTTACGTGAGATCGGCTACCATGTTGCAACCCCTGCAAATGCTGATGAGCGTGCTGGCATAAACTCTGTTGTTGTGCCTGATTTAGCGCATATGAAGGCCTGGTTTGGCGAGAGAAATATTGTGATAAGCAAGATGGACCTTGGCTTTGTCCGTCTTTCACTTGGCATTTTCTCCAATGAAGAAGATGTGGATATCGCTTTGAAATACGCACGTCAGTATTATGGGGAGTTTGTAAAATAATGGAAATTATTGATGTTGTTGCCGCTCTTGTATGGGATGGCGACAGGTTTATGATATGTCAGCGTCCTGCTCACAAGGCTCGTGGTTTGCTCTGGGAATTTGTTGGCGGCAAGGTGGAAAAGGGCGAAAGCAAGGCTGATGCTCTTGTGCGCGAATGCAAGGAGGAGCTTGACATTATTGTCGAGCCAAAGGATATTTATATGGAGCTTGTTCACGAATATCCCGATATCACTGTGGGCCTTACATTATTTAATGCGGTGATAAAGGAAGGCGAGCCGAAAAAGCTTGAGCATAATGATATCAGATGGATTACGGCAAGTGAAATTCCGAACTTTGACTTCTGCCCTGCCGATGAGGAGATATTGAAGAAGATTATTGAGGATAGGATGTAGGTAATCACGGCTTTGCGGGAGCAGCAAGCGGCTCCCCTACAGTTATATGTATTATTGACAACTTACCTTCAAAGTGCTACACTTGAAGCATAAATCAGTTTATGAAAGGAAAAGCTTATGAATAACCATAAAATTGCTGTTATTGCCGGCGACGGCATTGGTCCTGAAGTTATTGCCGAGGGTGTTAAGGTGCTGCAGCACATCGCATCTCTCGATGAAAATATCAATTTTGAGTTTGAACACTTCCCTTGGGGCTGTGAATACTATCTCAAAAACGGTAAGATGATGCCAGACGACGGCATTGAAACACTTTCAAAGTTTGACGCTATCTACCTGGGTGCTGTGGGATATCCGGGCGTGCCTGACCATATCTCCCTCTGGGATTTGCTCCTCAAAATCCGTCACGATTTTGACCAGTATGTAAACCTCCGCCCTGTAAAGCTTCTCAAGGGTGCACCATGTCCTCTCAAGGATGTGAAGGAGGAGGACATCGATATGATCGTCATCCGTGAAAACAGCGAGGGTGAATATGCAGGCGCAGGCGACTGGCTCTACAAAGGACAACCTAATGAAGTTGTACTTCAGACAGGCGTTTTCTCCCGCAAGGGCACAGAGCGCATCATCCGCTATGCTTTTGAGCTTGCAAAGAAGGAAGGCAAGAGCCTTACAAGCATCAGCAAGGGCAACGCTCTCAATTATTCCATGGTTTTCTGGGACAAGGTGTTTAACGAAGTGGCTCAGGAATATCCGGAAGTTGTGACACATCATCTTCTCGTTGACGCGGCAAGTATGTTCTTTGTAAAAGACCCTAAGCGTTTTGAAGTTGTTGTAACTTCCAATCTTTTCGGCGATATTCTCACTGACTTAGGCGCGGCTATTTCGGGCGGTATGGGCTTGGCAGCTGGCGCAAATATCAATCCTGAAGGCAAGTTCCCATCTATGTTTGAGCCTATCCACGGCTCTGCTCCTGATATTGCAGGTCAGGAAGTTTCCAATCCTCTCGCTTCCATCTGGTCTGTCAGCCAGATGCTCGACCATTTCGGCTACACAGAATGGGGCAAAAAGGTTCTCGATGCCATCGAAGAAGTTATGGTGGAAAAGAAGTTCCTCACTCCTGATATGGGCGGCACAGCTAAAACAAGCGAAGTCGGTGCAGCTGTAATTGCTAAATTGATTAAATAAACGCCGCCAAACGGCTACACCTCATCCACCACAAGTGGTCCCCCTTCCCCTCGAGGGGAAGGCTAAAAAGGCTCTCCAAATGGAGGGCCTTTATTTATCTTGACATTATGGCCTGATGGGTATAAAATTTACCTATTAAATAATAAGGAGAAACAAAATGGAAAAAGTAATTCTCATCTCCATCGACGGTATGCGTCCTGACGGATTTCTTAACTGCAAAAATCCTTTCATCAATGATATAATGAGCCTCAGTTCATACACACTCAACGGCAAAACGGTATTCCCATCTGTGACTCTGCCTTGCCATCTGTCCCTTTTCCACAGTGTGCCGCCTGAAAGACACGGCATTACAACCAATACATACATTCCGTTTGCCCGTCCTCTCAACGGACTTTTTGAACAGCTCAAGCTGGCAGGCAAGACTTCGGCTATGTACTATGGCTGGGAGCCTCTGCGCGATGTGGCTCGTCCTCTTTCTCTCAAATATTCAGCTTACATAAGCGCTATGGCAGAAGAGCAGGTTGACGACAGGCTGACCGACCTTGCTATCGACCGCATAAACAAAACCAAGCCTGATTTTGTATTCCTCTATATGGTGGACACCGATGAACACGGCGGGCACGGTCACGGCTGGATGAGCGATGAATATCTTGACTGCATCAGCCGCGCAATCGACAATGTAAAACGTGTTTATGAGCTTTTCCACGATGAATATACAATTATAATTACAGCCGACCACGGCGGACACGACCGTACTCACGGCACAACTATGGATGAGGATATGACAATTCCGATGTTCTATATCGGTCCTCGTTTTGAAAAGGGCAAGGTGCTTGAAAATACAACTATCCTCGACATTGCGCCGACAATTGCCGATATTATGGGTGTGCTCAAAGCTCCTGAATGGGAAGGAGTTTCAAAAGCATAATGACAGTATTTTTATCTACGCTCAGCCAGATGGCATTCCTTGTACTGCTTATCGGCATAGGGTATATTATAGTAAAGACAAAGGCTGTGCCGTCTGAGGGGGCGTCGATTCTTTCCAAACTGGAAAATAATGTATTTATTCCCGCTCTCGTTCTGGGCACATTCATGGAAAACTTCACTCTCCAGCGCTTCGGCACAGCGGGCAGATATCTCCTCGTCGGTCTTGTTGTAATTCTCATTACAATGCCGATAGCCGTATTTATTGCAAAAAGATGCAGCAAGGATGAATATATTCAGAAAATCTACACCTACGGTCTTGCCTTTTCCAACTTCGGCTTTATGGGCAACGCCGTTGTGGGCGCCCTTTTCCCTGATATTTTTATGGAATATCTGATTTTCGTCCTGCCTTTCTGGACATTCATCTATGTCTGGGGCGTGCCGACTCTACTGATTCCTGTAAAGGATGAGGGCAAATCAAAGCTGGCAGGGCTGAAAAACCTCATCAATCCTATGTTTATCTCGATGATAGTCGGTATGATAGTGGGCATAATCAATATTCCGCTGCCGGAGTTTCTCACTTCTGCCGTTTCATCTCTCGGCTCGTGTATGTCCCCTGTTGCAATGCTGCTGACAGGTATGACTGTTGCCAAGCTGGACATCAGAAAGACTCTGGCTGATAAATCGATTTATCTTGTGTCTGTTGTGCGTCTGCTGATAATTCCAGTTATTTCCATATTTATACTCAAGTTCATCCCTATGGAATATGGTCTCAGCCTTTGCACAGTATGCTCCCTTGCAATGCCGCTGGGACTCAACACCATCGTTGTGCCATCGGCCTACGGCAAGGACACATCTGTTGCGGCAGGCATGGCTCTTGTTTCCCACGTTGCCTCCTGCATCACAATTCCGATTATCTTCATGCTTTTCCAGATGATTATTGCTTAATAAAAAGGCTCTCCTGCGTGGAGAGTCTTTTTTTGAAAAATAATTCTTGCATTGATGGATTTTTATGGTATAATGATAAGTGGAAGGCGAAATATTTCACAAGTTTTATGCTATTTATACAAAAGCATTTTCGTTTTTCCGTCAATACAGACAAATAATTTTAATACATAAAGGAGATTTAACATCATGACTGTTCAGGAAATGAAGAAATTGGTTTGCGAAGCTATCGACAAGAACGCTGACAAAATCATCAACATTGCAGAAAATATTTTTGCTGAGCCAGAACTCGGCTATAAGGAATATAAGACAGCAGCTAAGGTAAAGGCTGTTTTCGATGAACTCGGTTATAAGTATAAGGATGAAGTTGCTCTTACAGGCGTTATCGCTGACGTTCCTGGTAAGGACCACAAGGCTAAGATCGCTGTTATGGGCGAACTCGACGCAGTTGTATGTCCTGGTCACCGCTGTGCTGACCCTGTAACAGGCGCTGCTCACTCCTGCGGCCACCATGCACAGATCGCTTCCCTCATGGGTGTTGCTTACGGTCTTAAGGAATCGGGCGTTATGGATATGCTCGACGGTGACGTTGCTCTTATGGCAGTTCCAGCTGAAGAAGGCGTTGAACTTGAATGGCGTAATGAACAGATGCAGCAGGGCAAGATCTCTTACCTCGGCGGTAAGCAGGAATTCATCAAGCTGGGTGCATTTGACGATGTTGACGCTATGATTATGCAGCACACTGTTCAGGGCGACAAGATTACAGCAGGCGGTCCTGGCGGTATGGGCTTCGTTGCAAAGATCGTTCAGTACATCGGTAAGGAAAGCCACGCTGCTGCTCCATTCAACGGCATCAATGCTCTCGACGCAGCTAAGATTGGTCTTATGGCTTGTGACGCTCAGCGCACAACATTCAAGGACGAAGACGGCATCCGCTTCCACCCAATCATCACAAAGGGCGGCGCTCTCGTTAACGTAGTTCCTGCATTCGTTCAGATCGAAACATTCGTACGCGGTCGCTCCATCCCTGCTATCAAGGATGCAAGCTTCAAGATTGACCGCGCTCTCAAGGCCGGTGCTGATGCTATGGGCGCTGAATGCAAGATTTTCAACCTCCCTGGTTACCTCTTCTCCGTTGAATCCCCAGAACTCAAGGGTCTCGTTGAAGGCAATATCGTAGAACTTGTTGGTGAAGAAAAGCTCGGCAAGAGCCCATCCGGCTTCACAACAGAAGCTAACGACGTTTCCAACCTTATCCCAACTGTTCACGCTATGGTTGGTGGTTCTGTTGGTATCGGCCACAGCTCCAACTACGAAATCGAAGACAAGCAGCTTGCTTATGTAACAGCAGCTAAGATGCTCGCTATGACAGTTGTTGACCTTCTCGCTAACGGCGCTGAAAAGGCTCTCGAAGTTAAGGCTAACTTCAAGGCTCCTCTCACAAAGGAAAGCTACATCCAGCTCCTCGACGAACTCAAGGCATAATTTATATTATATAGAAAGACCGCTCGTTTGGGCGGTCTTTTTTCTGTGGTAACAAGCCCATCCTATAGGATTATGGCATAAAGCTTACGCCGGTAGTTGTAATTTGTTCATTTTTGTGATACAATACATATATACTCTTTCAACGGAGGTAAACAAATGGACAAACAGGCATTTTTAGCGGCATATAATCTCACCGAGGCCGACCTTATCGCGGCCGATATTTCCTGGGATATGATCTGCCATATTTATTATAACTACAAGCGACTTGAAAAAGACCTTCGCGATATCGTCAAAAACTTTATCGACGATTATCTTTATGAAATAGACGTTGCCGGCATTCATTCTTACCGTTACCGCATCAAGGATGCGGGGCATCTTATCGAAAAAATCATCCGCAAGCGCAAGGAAAATCCTGAAAAGTTTGCCAAGCTTGACCATACAAACTACTATAAGTTTGTGACCGATCTTATCGGTATCCGTGTGCTTTTCCTTTATCGTGAGGACTGGGTGCATTTTCACAAGTATCTGACGGGAATTTTCGAAAATAATCCTGACCTTTATATAAAGGACAGGCTGAAGGATTTTGACGAAAATCCTGCGCATTATTATATGGCTGAGCGTCCTCGTGCATACAAGCGCACCGGCGACACAAAGATTTACGACGGAAAAGAAATTGAGATTGTGACCGACGGTATTTACCGTTCGCTTCACTACATCGTCAAGTATAAGGGGCATTATATTGAAATTCAGGGGCGTACCCTTTTTGAAGAAGGCTGGAGCGAAATCGACCATGATATCGTTTATAAATCCGGAATTAATGATGAAATGCTGGAGGATTATTCCCGTATGCTCAACCGCCTTTCGGGACTTGCCGACGAAATGAGCTCATATTTCAGAAGAATTAAAGAGAAAGAATAAGATTTAAGACCGCTGTAATGGCGGTCTTTTTTGTATTTTATGGTATTGCGGACGACCAATGGTCGCCCCTACGGCTGGACTTGACATGGATTTTGTGCTATAATTGGCATAGAAAGGATGTGTTTTTATGGTCATACGCTCAAAGGAGGACATTATCGCCCTTGTGGACAAGTGGGGCTTTGTGCCTTTTTTCAAAAATGAGATAAAGGGCTTTTCCATTGAGGAACTTGTTTTGCCTTCGCTTTGGTTTGGCGAAAGCGATGGTCCGTGGGAATGGAAAGGGCCTGTAATACGTGAGGGCGGCTGCGCTTACGGCAAGTTTTTCCGTAACAAGGCGGTTTTTATAAGCCGTGACTGGATTTGTGATTTTGCCAACTGGCGCAGAGACGGATATGACCACGATGCACGATTTGATGATGGACTTGCTTCATATAATGACAGGCAGGTGTGCGAAGTTTTGGAGCAGCACCCTTCCCTGCTGTCGAAAAATCTCAAGGAGTTAAGCGGTTTCGGCAGAAACGGCAAAAAGGGTTTTGACGGAATCATCACCCGTCTTCAAATGCAGGGCTATGTGACGACTGCCGATTTTGAATATATGAAGGACAAAAAGGGCAATATTTACGGCTGGGGTGTGGCGCGCTATGCCACATTTGAACAACAATTCGGTGAGTTTTTTACACAGAATGTGTATAAATGCCAGCCGAATGAGTCTTATGAGAAGATTTTCAAGCACATCTGCTCGATTTTCCCAGACACAGACGAGGGTGTTGTGAGGAAGTTGCTGAAGTAGTGATAGTATATGAATTGTCTTTTCAAGACATTAAGGTGTGATAAATCACATTTAATAAGGAACAATCCCTCCGTCACTTCGTGACACCTCCCTTTACACAAGGGAGGCTATAAAAGAACAGGAACAAAAAGACCACCCGTTTGGATGGTCTTTTCTTATGCTATTTTTTAACAACTTTATTTTTCCATTTGCCCGAATAATAGAACCAGATGCCGATGAAGAAAGGCGTGAAGCCAGCCAAAGCATCGCCCAGCCAGAAGCCGTAATGCTTCATAT
>JAZUBN010000059.1:0-9719 GCA_045638565.1 Oscillospiraceae bacterium
AAAAAAAGGCACTCTTTCGAGTGGCTTTTCTTACATTATATAGTATATTACCAGATATGTGGCTTTGCATCTGGTGGAAGTGCGCCCGGATATGTTTCACCATCGAGGATTTCAAGCCAGTTTTCCTTTGCCTTCTGGCAGAGTTCTGGGGATGTGATGAAATCATAAGCGGAAGCTGCGAGCACCTTAGCTGCGAAGATAACACCCTTATGAGCGATAGGACCCTTGCCCTGTGCTACAACCTGCCATGCGTGGCCAGGTGTGCCGGCTGCGAGTGTTACAGCGCTGAACTGACCTGTTGGAACAACCCAGCTGACGTCACCAACGTCTGTGGAGCCCTTGGAGCCGCCCTTACTGTATGTCATAAAGTCCCAGAGAGGAGTTTCCAAAAGTTCGTTTGCCTTCTTGCCGCCGATAGCCTTTGCACGATTCTTGAGGCCTGCTCTGTCGAGATCTGTGATAACAGCCTGGAACTTCTTTGCATATTCCATTTCTTCTTCTGTATAGCCGATTGGAAGGAGCTCTTCCATATGCTTGCCGAGAACTTCGCTGCAGACGTCACAAGCGATATAATCGGAATATGCGGAAACCTGTTCGATATCAACAGTTGTTTCTGTGATGAGAGCTGCGCCCTGAGCACACTTATTTACACGTTCAAAGAGTTCCTTAACCTGTGTGACCTTTGGAGCACGGATAGCATAGAGAACCTGAGCTTCAGACTGAACAACGTTAGGAGCTGTGCCGCCTGTATTGATAACTGCATAGTGGATACGAGCTTCGTCGATCATATGTTCACGCATATAGTTAACGCCGACGTTCATAACTTCAACTGCGTCGAGAGCAGAACGACCGAGGTGAGGAGCGCCTGCTGCGTGAGAAGAAAGACCGTGGAATGTATAGAATACACGGAAGTTAGCGAGAGAACCGGAGCCTGTTACGCCGTTTGTCCAGCCTGGGTGCCATGTGAGAGCGATATCGCAGTCATTGAAGCAGCCTTCGCGAACGAGGAATGCCTTACCGCCTGCATTTTCTTCTGCAGGACAGCCGTAGTAACGGATTGTACCAGGGATGTTCTTTTCAACCATATAGTCCTTGAGAGCAACTGCAGCTGCCATTGCTGCTGCGCCGAGGAGGTTATGACCACAGCCGTGACCGTCCTTACCTGCTTCGATAGGATCGTGGCAAGGTGTATCAGCCTTCTGGGAAAGGCCGCTGAGTGCATCGTATTCGCCGAGGAGGGCGATGACAGGCTTACCGGAGCCATATTCAGCAACGAAAGCTGTATCTTCGCCGCCGATACCCATTGTGACCTTAAAGCCCATTTCGATCATATAATCGGATTCTTCCTTAGCTGACTTGAATTCCTGGAAGCGGGATTCTGCATATTCCCATACTGCATCGGAGATGCGCAAGGTTGCGTCTTTTCTTTCTTCAACTAATTTTGCAAGATCCTGAACATAACTCATTTGTTATTTCCTCCTTGAGTGTTATTTTATTATATGTATATTGTACACAAAGCGGAGGGATTTTTCAATAGGTTTTTGTGGATTTTGTGAGGAAATGTTGGGCGGGATTTGGTAAGTGTATTTCGGTATGGTTACAACCCCTCCACCAACATTCGTTGGTCCCCCTCCCCTTGCACAGGGGAGGCAAGAGAGGAGTGCATATAAAAAAGGCTCTCCTTTTGGAGAGCCTTTTGAGATAATTTAATTACTTGGCAAATGTAACGCCTGTGAAGTCAGGAGCACCTGCTGTACCTGTCCAGAAGCCCTGAACACCTTCGCCAACGAGAACTACAGGAACCTGTGTGAAGAGTGGGAGAACAAATGCCTGTTCGCCAACCATGTAGTCTTCGATTTCGTGGAGCTTTTCGATGTACTTTGTCTGATCTGTGATTGTATAAGCTTCTGCTACGAGTGCATCGTACTTATCATCTCTGATAGACTGGCAGCCATCAATCTGAGCGTCTGTTGTGAAAATCTTGAAGAAGTTGAGTGGGTCTGTGGAGTCGTTGTTTGCATAACGGCAAGCTGTGAAGTCGCCATTGTCAACGAAGTCATAGAATACGCCGCCTTCAACGCTCTTGAGTTCTACATCGATGTAGATCTGGGACCAGAACTGCTGGAGCATCTGAGCTACGTCAGCGTGGAACTGGCTGTTGGAGTAGAGGTATTCGAAGGAGAGTCTGTTGTTTTCGTTGTATCCAGCAGCTTCCATAAGCTTCTTAGCTTCTTCGAGGTTATATGTGTGGTAGGAAGCTTCTGCACGGAAGTCGTCGTTAAGACCTTCGAAGCCGTATGGAATGAAGCCATCGAGCTGAACGATGAATTCAGAACCGCCGCCGAGGATTTCGATCATTGTTGGCTTGTTAACTGCAAGGATCATAGCCTTTCTTACGTTAGCATCCTTGAGAGCTGGAACTGTGTTCTTAGGACCGCCGTTGAAGAGAACGAAGTAAGAGGAGCAGTACTTTTCGCCCTTATAGAGCATATTCTTGTATTCAGCGTTTGTGGAAACTTCTGTTGGAACGTTGAGAGCAACGTCGAGTTCGCCAGCCTTGAATGCGTTGAGCTGAGCTGTGGAGTCTGGCATTACGAGCCATGTGATCTTATCGAGTGTTACGTTTTCTGCGTTCCAGTAGTTTTCGTTCTTAACGTAAACTGCCTGTTCTTCTGCGCTGATAGATTCGAGCTTCATAGGACCAAGGCAAGGATAGATTGTGCCGTCAACGGACCATGCGCTTTCGTGTTCAACTGCGAAGTCTGGTCTTACAGGAGCTGTAACGTTGCCTGCGAAGAACTTGTGGAAGAATGGATGAACTTCGAGAAGCTTAACTTCGAATGTAAGATCATCGATAACGTTAACGCCAACATCTGTCATGTCAGCAACGTCAAGCTGCTTTTCAGCTGCTTCTGCTGCGCCAACAACGAATGTTGTAAGGTTACGTGCAGCATATGCGTTCATTGGGCCGTAGCCGATAGATCTCTTGATACCGAATACACAGTGTTCAGCTGTGAGAGGTTCGCCGTCAGACCACTTAACGCCTTCCTTGAGCTTGAATGTATATGTGAGACCGTCTTCGGAAACTTCGTAGGATTCACAAAGTTCGTTCTGGTAAGCACCGCTTGCATCTGTCTTGAAGAGGTTTGCGCCTGTGCAGTTATATACATAGCTCATAGCTGTTGTGGACATAAGAGCTGGGTCGAGTGTTGCGAATGTTGTGTTTGTTGCTGTTACGATTTCAACAGGACCTTCTGCAGGAGCTGCTGTTGTTGTTTCGCCGGAAGCTGTTGTTGTATCACCAGCTGGCGCTGTTGTTGTTTCTTCTTCGGAGGAGCAGCCTGCGAAGAGAGAGAGGCACATTACAAGTGCGAGCATAAGAGCTGTAAACTTTTTCATATTAATCTCCTTAAATATTATCAAAAACTATTCGTACAAGTGGCAAGCAACCATTGAATTGCCCACTTTTCTAAGTTTTGGAGTAACTTCTGCACATTTTTCCATTGCCATAGGGCATCTTGTTCTGAATGCACAGCCTGATGGAACATTGAGCGGGGATGGAATTTCGCCATCGATAGCAGCCGCTTCACGTGTTCTCATTACGCGTGGATCAGGAATTGGAATAGCCGAAAGCAATGCTTTTGTATAAGGGTGAAGAGGGTTGTGATAAAGCTCATTGCTTTCGCCAACTTCAACCAGACTGCCCAGATACATAGCACCGATTCTCTTGGAGATGTGCTTTACCGCGCCTAAGTCATGAGCGATAAAGAGGTAAGAGATATTTCTCTCTGCCTGAATCTTTTCGAGAAGGTTGATGATCTGTGCCTGAATGGAAACGTCGAGGGCCGAAATAGGTTCGTCGCAGACGATGAAGCTTGGATCGAGGGCAAGAGTTCTCGCTATTGAGATTCTCTGGCGCTGACCGCCCGAGAATTCGTGCGGATAACGTCGGATGTGGTCGGGTTTTAAGCCGACAATCTCCAAAAGCTCACTTGCTTTTTCCTCTTTTTCCTTGTTTGAACTGTACAGGCCGTGTATGTCCATAGGTTCCTTGATAATTTCACCTACTGTCATACGGGCATTGAGAGATGCGTAAGGGTCCTGGAAGATCATCTGCGCTTCTTTGCGGAATTTCTTGAGGTCTTCACCTTTGATAGTGCTGATGTCCTTGCCTTTGAACCAGATTTTACCTTCAGTCGGGTCATAAATCTTTACGATCGTTCTGCCGAGCGTACTCTTGCCGCAGCCCGATTCGCCGACCAGACCGAATGTTTCGTTTTCGAAAACTTCAAACGAAACGTCATTAACTGCCTTTAAGTACTTCTTTTTCCCAAATAAAGAAGCGGCAACCGGGAAGAAAGTTTTAAGATTTTCAACTTTGAGCATTGGTTCCATATCTTAAACACTTCCTTTCTCAGTGAGCCAGCAATGAACCTTGTGTGTTCCTGTCAGAACCTTTTCCTTTGGCCAGTAGAGCTTGCATATCTTCATAGCGTGCTCACAGCGGTCAACGAACGGACAGCCTGCCGGCGGAGCAAGGAGGTCCGGAGGTGAACCAGGGATAGGTCTGAGTTCATGGTCATCCAGTTCAGGATTGTTGACACAATCCAGAAGGCCCTTTGTGTATGGATGAACGCCTTCATAGAATATTTCATCGGCAGTACCGCATTCAACGATTTTGCCGCCATACATGATGTAGATTCGGTCACATGTGCTTGCCACAACGCCCAGGTCGTGAGTGATAAGGATAACACCGGAACCGATATTTTTTCTCATTTCCTTGATAAGCTCAAGAATCTTTGCCTGAATTGTAACGTCGAGAGCTGTTGTAGGCTCATCGGCGATGATAAGCTTTGGAGAACAAGCGAGAGCAATTGCAATGATAACTCTCTGACGCATACCGCCCGAAAGCTGATGTGGATACTGCTTGAGGCGTTCTGCAGGGGATGGGATACCGACTCTTGTGAGAAGTTCAACTGCGATTGTGTGAAGCTGATCGCGGTTAAGCTTTTTTCTGTGGTTGAGAATCGGCTCGATAAGCTGTTTTTCTATTGTGAGAACAGGATTGAGGAAGGACATAGGGTCCTGGAAAATCATTGCGATTGTATTGCCGCGAATGTCTTCCATGTATTTTTCCCATTCTTTTTCCTTGCCTTCAAAATGGAGAGGACAGATTTCCTTGCCGTCAAAAATGATGGAGCCTTCTTCGATTCTGCCATTTTCATTGAGAAGACCCATAACGGAGTACATCGACTGGCTTTTGCCTGAGCCCGATTCACCAACGATGCCGACGATTTCGCCTTCATCGACAGAAAGGGAAATATTTCTTACTGCCTGAACCATTCCCTGTTCGGTGACAAAGCTTGTTTTTAAGTTTTTTATTTCAAGTAAGCTCATATTATACCTTTCTGATTATTTTTTCTTAGGGTCGAAGGCATCAGAAACGCCGTCGCCGATAAAGTTGAGAGAAAGCATTGTGATACAGATGGAGGCTACAGGCCAGATGATCTGTACAGGCTGGCTTTCGATGAGAGATCTTGCTTCATTAGCAAGTGTACCCCAGGATGCTGCCGGAGCGGAAATACCGATACCGACGAAGCTGAGGAAGGCTTCTGTAAAGATAGCCGATGGAACCATGAGAGTTACGTTTACGATGATTGGGCCCATACAGTTGATGATGAGGTGCTTGAAGAGGATTCTCATCTTGCTTGCGCCGAGAACGTAAGCAGCAAGAGCGAATTCCTGTTCCTTAAGTGTGAGCACCTGAGCTCTTACCAGTCTTGCCATACCCATCCACGATGTAGCGCAGAGGCCGATGAGAATGGAAACGATATTTGAGCCGAAGATAAGCATAATAAGAATTACGATGAGGAGTGTCGGGATTGAGTAGAGGATATCGACGATTCTCATAAGAACCATATCGACCTTACCGCCCACATAACCTGCGATACCGCCATAAACGATGCCGATGAAGAGGCAGATGAATGCGGAAGCGAAGCCAACCGAGAGAGAGATTCGTGCGCCGTACATGATTCGTACGAAAATGTCACGACCGAACTTGTCTGTGCCCATCGGATGTGTGAAGCTTGGCATAAGGTTTACCGATGTGAGATCCATCATATCGTATTCAAACGGTGAAAACATTGGAACTGCGATAGCGAGAACTGTTATCACGAAAAGGAACGCGAGACCTGCGAGAGCAAGCTTGTTCTTCTTGAATCTTGTCCATGCGTCCTGCAGATATGTTTTTGATTTGGCTGCGATAAACTCGCTGTTTTTTTCTTCTTCAGAAAGCGGCTCGAAAAGGTCCGCTGTAAGCTTGATGTCTTCCATTTATATCTCCTAAGATTTCTTCTTGTCCAGCTTGACTCTTGGGTCGATGAAGGCTACAAGAATGTCAGTTGCGATGTTAGCTACGATAATGAGTACGCCGAAGAGGATTGTGAGCGCCATGATCATTGTGTAGTCACGGTTTGTAACGCTGTTTGTGAATTCGGCGCCGATGCCAGGGATTGAGAAGAGGTTTTCGATAACGAAGGAACCTGTAACGAGGTAAGAGAGAAGCGGACCTGCGTAGTTTACAACAGGGATGAGGCAGTTTTTGAGGCCGTGCTTGAGAATGATCTTGAGCATCGGTGTGCCCTTACTGCGAGCAAGAACGATGTAATCCTGCTTCATGACTTCCTTCATGCCCGAACGGACAAGACGGGAAACCATTGAGATCGGATGAAGAGCCAGCGAGAAGGATGGGAGAATGAAATGCAGTGGGCTCTTGAGACCTACGATAGGGAGAATGTGGAGCACTACGCCGAAAACGATCATAAGAAGCAGCGCATAAAGGAAGGATGGAACGCTGACGCCGATCGTTGCGATGAACATTACAGAGTTTTCAACCCATCTTTTCTTTGTGAATGCTGCGATAACACCGAGAGTGATACCGGCCACCATTGCAAATACGAAAGCAACCAGACCAACCTTGACTGTCGAAGGCATACATCTTGCGATGATGTCGACTACATTCTGACCCTTACGAGTCATCGATTCGCCGAAATCGCCGGTCGCTGCATTTTTGAGGTAGATTACGAACTGTTCCGGAATGGACTTATCCAGATTATACTGGGCGAGAAGCTTTTCTCTCAGCTCAGGCTGAAGCTGTGCAAGCTCGGCACCGAATGGAGAGCCCGGAACAAGTTTCATGAGAAAGAATGTGATTGTGGCCAGAACAAAAATTGTGAGAGCACCGGCCATCAGACGCTTGAGAATATATTTAAGCACTTGCTTTTTCCTCCTGAATAATTATGCATATTCTTGTATTTTTAATTACTATACCTGATACTTATATATAATAATACAAACCTGTCATTTTGTCAATAGATTTATGCATATTTATGCATGGTTATGATTAAAAATATAAAACTTGCACAAATCTGTTGCATTAAAAAAATGATTATGATACAATTTGTACATAAATACTTTTTCAGGAGGCAGATTATGCTCAAACCTATCCTCAAAGAAGACCTTCTCTCCTATCGTTTCCTGTCAAATGTGACAACTTCTCCATTTGAAAATGCAGCAGTTTTCACAGTTTCAAAGCAGGACACAAAGACGAATTCCTACCTTAAAAACCTTTGGTTTTTAAATCTTGATAATAATAAGCTTACTCAGCTGACAAAAAACGGCAAGGCAAAATCCTTCATTTTTGAAGAAAAAGGCCTGCTTCTTCACGGCTGCGCTCCAAAGGACAAAAATGATTATCACACTGGCTATGAATATTTCAATATTGAAACAAAGAAGACCGAATACGCCTTCACACTTCCATTCCCAGTGAATAATCTGCATAAACTGTATGGAGACCTCTATCTCGTCAATGCAAACATCGATACTAACCGTGATGACTCGATGACAGAAGCTGAAATCAAGGCTGAAAACGACTATATCCCAATCAAGGAGCTTCCTTTCTGGGACAATGGTATCGGCTATGTCAGCGGCTGGAGAAACAGCCTCTACATCTTCAACAAGGCTGATGAATCCCTTGTGAAAATCACAGAAGACCTTTTCAATGTGTCTTCCGTCGCAGTTGCAGACTGCAAGAAGCACGTCTTCTTCACAGGTCAGTATTACGACAAGATGCTTGGCAGACACAACGGTCTTTTCCATTATGACGTTGAAAACAACAAGCTTGAAACTGTAATCCCTCAGGGCGAAATGCGCATCGGTATGCTGCAGTTTGTCGGCAGGACTCTCTTTGTTTCTGCAAGCAAAATGGACAAGTGGGGTACAGCGGATAAGGACGACTGGTATGTACTCGAAAACGGACAGCTTAAGAAGGTGCTCGACTGCGATTACTCCTTCCGTCAGAATGTGGCAACAGACGTGCGCTTCGGCTCCTCCAAGCCACTTGGCAAGATGGGTGACAAGCTTGTTTACCTTACAACAGAAGTAAAGCACGTTATGGTAAATTATCTCAACGAAAATGGCGAACACGAAAAGCCATTCTTCTTTGACGGCTCTGTCGACGGCTTTGCTGTAAAGGATGAAAAAATTATTTTCGTTGGTATGAAAAAGGGACAGCTTCAGGAGCTCTTCGTATATGACGGAAACAAGGTCAAGAAGGTTTCCAATTTCAACCGCGGTATGCTGACAGGCAAGTATGTGGGCGAGCCTGAATATGTCGGTTTTGAAGATTCCGACGGCGTACATATCGACGGCTGGATCATCAAGCCTATCGACTACGATGAAAACAAAAAGTACCCTGCTCTCCTTTCTATGCACGGCGGTCCTTGCGTTGCATGGGGCGAACTTTTCGTTCACGAAATGCAGATGCTTGCCGGTCAGGGCTACTTCGTATTCTTCTGTAATCCACGCGGCTCGGACGGCAGAGGTGCTCGTTTTGCAGACCTCAGAGGCAAATACGGCACTATCGACTTTATGGACTTTATGGAATTCACAGACCATGTTCTTGAAGTTTATCCACAGATTGACAAGGAAAAGCTCGGCGTTCTCGGCGGCTCTTACGGCGGCTATATGACAAACTGGATCATCGGCAATACAAACCGCTTTGCCGCTGCAGTTTCCCAGCGCTCCTTCTGCAACGTAATCAGTGACTTCGGCAATTCTTGCATCGGCTATTCCTTCGATGCTGACCAGTTCCAGGCAACACCATGGACAGGTCTTGACAGACTTTGGGATCACTCCCCTCTCAAGTATGCTCCACAGTGCACAACTCCTACACTCTTCATCCATTCTCTCGAAGACTACAACTGCCCTCTCTCTCAGGGCTTTGAAATGTTCTCGGCTCTCAAATATCACGGCGTAGAAAGTGAAATGGTGCTCTTCAAGGGCGAAAACCACGAGCTTTCCAGAAGTGGCAAGCCTCTCCACAGAATGAGAAGACTCGCAGAAATCACACGCTGGTTCGAAAGCCATCTCAAATAAATGAAATCACAGAAAGCATATTTTCATCTGCCGGGGCTTTTTGAGTTTTATGAACTTTACAGCCTGTTTATCCCCCTGTTTTTCGAGCACAGAGAGTATTTTTATGACTTTTGTGAGATAGGCTCGATTTACGGCGCACCCGGCGATTGCCTTTGGGGCGGCGGCAGAGTGGGCTACGGCGAAAACTCGCCCGATGATGTGCTCAGACTTATGGCCAGGTACGGCATATCGGCCCGTCTGACCTTCAGTAATTCCCTTCTTCGCCCTCATCACCTTTGTGATGC
>JAZUBN010000060.1:0-4051 GCA_045638565.1 Oscillospiraceae bacterium
AACCCAAATCCTTCGCGGAACAGGTTATGGAGAATAATAAAGACGCAGAATAAAAAAGCCTCCCCTGTGTAAGGGGAGGGGTTGTTATTCAATAAAGTATTACTTGCTAAAAGCAATATGCTATCTGCTTTCAAGCGCAAATACAACGCCGTCGATTTTGTTCAGCTTGGCAATAACCTGCTCCTTGGTGGAATTGCGGGGAAGATTTACCGAAGCTTCAATGCCCACATTGCCCGGGGTTGCACTTCGTGGCGGACGGACTTCGATATTTTTGCCGTAAAAATCACAGCCGAGATGATTTACGCACATTGTCACATCGGTGATGTTTCCAAGCTCGATATAAACTTCAAAACGCTTGTTTGTCTTGTAGAAATTGTTTTCAATCTTGTAAAGATAGCCGATGGTGATGGTTGAAAGCAAAGTGCCGACAAGAGCAACCTCATAAAAGCCATAGCCTGTCACAATGCCGATTATCGCCGCATTCCATAAGCCTGCCGCTGTAGTCAGACCGCGCACGTGGCTTCTGCCTGTGACAAGGATAGTGCCGACACCGAGAAAACCTATGCCCGAAATAACCTGAGCAGGGATTCGGAAAATATCACCGTCAAGCTTAAGTACAGTAACAACATAAAGGCTGATAAGAGCGGTCATTGCAGAGCCAAGACAGATGAAAACATGGGTGCGAAGCCCTGCAGGACGTCCTCTCTTGCCGCGCTCAAAACCAATGGCGCCGCCAAGAATAAGCGCAAGCAAAAGCCTGATTAACGCTGTCACCGTATTGAAATCACGAAGATATGCCATAATTTCACTCATAATATCAGCTCCTTTTATAAATATAGTGCTATTTTATCATATTTTGTAATAAAAGTCCATATCATATCTGCCGTTTGAAGGGCAACAACATATCATATGCACACAATACTTTGCTTCGTGACAGCCACAGGGCACTTTACATTAAAGGCAGTAAGTGATATAATAAATTTATAAGTAAACTTTTTATCAGGGGGTATAATATGGTCAAAAGCCTTTTCAGAGATAAAGTCTTTATGCGTACGCTCTTTACACTTGCTATTCCTATTATTTTACAGAATCTCATCTCATTCTCGGTTTCGATGGCCGACTCTGTTATGCTCGGTTTTGTCGGTCAGGATGAAATGGCGGCGGTAACACTTGCCAACTCGGCATTCTTTGTAATAAATCTGCTTATCTTCGGCTTCCAGTCGGGCGAAAGCGTTATGATAAGTCAGTATTGGGGCAAAGGCGATAAAAAATCCATCAGCCGAATCCTCGGTGTTGCGTGGATGTGTGTGCTTACTGTCACAGTTTCCTTTGCCACATTTGCCATCTTCAATCCTAATGCGATTATGCGCCTCTTTACAAACGAAGCACATCTTATCGAAAAGGGCGCCCGTTATGTCCGTGCAGTTGCGCTGGCTTATCCTATCAATGCCTTCAATTCCATCTATATTGCATCCCACAGAAGTATGGAAAATACAAAGCTGGGGCTTTACGTTTTCGCCAGCTCGGCAATTGTAAATCTGCTGGGAAACTATCTTTTCATCTTCGGTAAGTTCGGTTTCCCTGAGCTTGGCGTTATCGGTGCCGCTGTCGGCACAGTGCTTGCCCGTATCGTTGAGCTTTGCATTGTTGTAACATATATTTTTACAAACAAGCGATTCCGCATTGATTTCGGCGCGCTTTTCCGCCCGGGAATCACAATGGCGAAGGATTTTATCAGATATGCCCTGCCTGTCATCTGCAATGAAACACTCTGGGGCCTTGGTTTTTCCACACTCACAGCAATTTACGGCCGTCTCGGCTCGGATGTCGTTGCAGGCCTTACAATATGCCGCAATACCGAAAATGTATTCAATGTCATGGCGATGGCTCTCGGCAATGCCTCCACAGTTATCATCGGCAAGCAGCTTGGCTCGGGCGATAAGGAAAGAGTTACAGATACGGCAAAGAAGCTGCTGGTTGTCACAGTTCTTGCCAGCTTCGTAAGTATCGCATTGCTGCTCGGTCTGGGCAGATCGGTAATCGGTATCTTCAATTTCGGTGAGCCTACAAGCACAATCGCATTCAGCATTATGTGCGTCTATGCCGTCCGAATGATTCCGCAGAATATTACAATGACAATGATCGTCGGCGTGCTGCGTGGCGGCGGAGACACCCGATTTGCAGCCTTCCTCGATGTTGCTCCGCTCTGGGGTATTTCCGTGCTTTGTGCCGCACTTCTTGCCCTTGTTTTCAAGGTGCCTTACATATACGTTTTCCTGCCTAATCTGCTGGAGGATTTCGTCAAGGTCTTTATCGGGGTCAAGCGATTCAAGAGCGGAAAATGGATAAATAATATCACCCGTGAGGTTTAATATGGACAGAAGATTTGAAAGAACAGAGCTTCTTTTTGGCGCGGATGCCATGGAAAAGCTTAAAAATAAGCGTGTGCTTGTCGTAGGCACAGGCGGTGTGGGCGGCTTTGCTGTCGAAGCCATCGCACGATGCGGAGTGGGCAATATCGACCTGCTCGATTTCGATACCGTCGATATCACCAACATCAACCGCCAGATTATCGCTCTCGAAAGCACTGTTGGCAGAAAAAAGGTGGAGGTGTGCGCCGAACGTGTACGTCAGATAAATCCAAGTTGCAACGTGGGTGTTTTCGATATGTTTTACAGCGCCGAAACGGCTGATAAGGTGTTTGAAAATCACTATGATTACATCGTCGATGCCATCGATATCGTCACATCCAAGCTCCATCTCATCCAGACAGCTCACGAGAAAAATATCCCGATTATTTCTGCTCTCGGCACAGGCAATAAGTCTGACCCTATGAAGTTCAAGATTACGGATATCTCCAAAACTTCGGTCTGCCCATTGGCGAAGGTTGTCAGAAGAGAGCTGAAGGCGAGAGGCATCCTCCATACAAAAGTCCTTTTCAGTGAGGAAATCCCAATGAAGATATCGCAGGAAAACGGCAAAATGGTGGCATCCAACAGCTTCACACCATCCATCGCAGGTCTCCTCATCGGCAGAGAAGTGGTGTTAGATTTAATTAAAGAATAAAAAACAAAACCTCCCACCCGGGAGGTTTTTATCATTTGTGATGTAAAAGCCTTCCCCTCGATTCACACCCCAACAAGCAGGCTTGTCGGGGACCCCGTTTGGAAGGGGGACCGCGTTAGCGGTGGATGAGGTGTAGCCGTGTGACGGCGTTTATTTAATTACATACTTCTCAAACTCATCTGCCTCTTTCTGCAATTCCTCAAGGAAAAGGCTGACGTGATATCCGTCTGTCGTTGCGTGATGACAGGTGATGGAAAGCGGCATAATCAGCCTGCCCTCCTGCTCATAAAACTTGCCCGCCTCGACAGATGGGAAGTAATATGCCTTGTTGTCATAGTTATGCACGGCAAAATGGTCGAAGGAAATCCACGGCAGACAGGAAACTGTATAGGCATTTGGCGGCGGTGGCGTCAGCGGCTGACTCAGTACACCGTGATTTCCGCCGTACTCATTCTGATTGGCAATGTATGCCTTGTAAAACTCGTTAAAATCCTCGTCAAATGCCGTCCACATCAGCGAGAAGGTCTTGTCATCTTCGTGGAATGAAGCATAAAGGGGCGTGAGAGAATCATAATATCCCACCTGTCCGTCCTTTTCGGCTATGCGGAATTCCTCCTGTGCATTGAGTGTCTTCGTCACAAGCCAGAGATAAGCAGGGAAAAACTTCATTCCGGCCTTATCCAACGCATCTTTCATCTTTGTAATGTCGAGCTTTACGGTCAGCGAATAGCCCGTCGGCGCCATTTTGGAAAAATAGTAAAAAATCTGTCCCCGCTTCCACGACATAAGGTCAATCGGGGTGAAAATCGGCTCACGTTTCATAATAGTACCTCCTGATAATTAAATTATATCAGCACAAGGATAATGATACAATAAACGCTCTGTAGAGTGGCAAAAAATAAAACCTCCCAATCGGGAGGTTTTGTTTGTTTTTGATAGCCTCCCTTGCCTAAAGGGAGGGGGACCACCGAAGGTGGTGGAGGGA
>JAZUBN010000061.1:0-22117 GCA_045638565.1 Oscillospiraceae bacterium
AGAACGACATGGCTACGATCCGACTTATAAGGAAGATGCTGACGTTTCCGAACTCACAAATGAAGTCCAGGCAGTTCTTGCTGATGCGCTTAAGGAATACGATACAATGCGTAAGAATGAAGGTGCACAGCTTTGTGCAGATATTCTTGCACGCGGTGATATTCTTGCTCAGTATGTTGACAAGGTCGAAACAAGATCCCCAATCAGTGAGCAGGAATACAGAGAAAAGATTGCTGCACGCATGAATGAAATTCTTGGTGAAAGTGAAATTACTGAAGCAAGAATCCTTGCTGAAGCGGCTCTCTTTGCTGATAAGATTTCTATCACAGAAGAAATCGTTCGTCTCAGAAGCCATCTCAAGCAGCTTAAGAGCATGATCACAAATGAAAAGGCAGCCGGCAGAAAGCTGGATTTCCTTGTTCAGGAGCTCAACAGAGAAACAAACACAATCGGCTCCAAGGCGAATGATGGTGAAATCGCTAAGTGCGTCATTGAAATGAAGGCTGAAATCGAAAAAATCAGAGAACAGATTCAGAATCTTGAATAGGTGAAATATGAAACTTATAAATATCGGTTTTGGTAATATGGTTTCGGCAAACAGAATGATAGCAGTTGTAAGCCCTGATTCAGCGCCAATCAAGCGTATTGTGACAAGAGCAAAAGAAAATGAATGTCTTGTCGATGCTACATATGGCAGACGCACAAAGGCTGTAATAATTATGGATACAGAGCACGTCATTCTTTCGCCAATACATCCCGAAACAATAAATGGCAGACTTGAAAGCCTTGATAATATTGATGAAGATGAGGATGAAGAAGATGAATAACAGACGCGGTGAATTATTCGTTGTAACAGGTCCTTCCGGTGTTGGTAAGGCCACAGTTCTCGGCAGACTTATGAACAATATCAGCAATGTGTATGTTTCTATTTCTGCTACAACAAGAAAGCCAAGAGAAGGCGAAATCCACGGTAAGCATTATTTCTTTATGGACAGAGGTGAGTTTGAAAAGCTCATAGCTGACGACAGATTCCTTGAATACGCAGAATATGTCGGCAATTATTATGGTACACCAGCTGATTCTGTTGAGCAGATGCTTGCAAATGGCAAGGATGTTATCCTTGAAATCGAAGCTCAGGGTGCTCTTAAAGTAAAGGAAAAGCGTCCTGACTGCACAATGCTTTTCATCATTCCACCATGCTTCTCTGATCTTGAGTTCAGACTGAGAAGCCGTGGCACAGAATCGGATGAGGTTATTGCAAAGCGCCTCGAAAAGGCAAAAAAAGAATATGAATATGTAGATCAGTATGATTATATCGTTGTAAACGACGATATTGATAAGGCGGCAGACGAAATCAGATGTATTATGCTTGCGTCCCGTTATAAAACAGAAAAAAGAAAGTATTTGATGAGGTAGATAATATGTTATATCCAGCAATGAGTGAATTATTGAAGAAGGTTGGCAACCGTTATAAGCTCGTTAACGTAGCAGCTAAGAGAGGTCGTGACATTGCTCAGTCCTATGAAGAAGCAGAAGAATCTTTGCCAAGAAAGGCTGTTTCCATCGCTCTCGATGAAATTGACAGCGGCAAGGTAGAAGTTATTAAGGAAGAAGCAGAATAATATGCAAAAATTGGTAGCACAGGTAGCTTTGTCTTCTGCGATTTACTCAATTGATAAACCATATTCCTATATCGTTCCTGAAGAAATGGCAGGAGATATAGCTGTCGGCAGCAGAGTTGTTGTCCCTTTCGGAAGGGGCAATAAACCTGCCTATGGTTTCGTTGTGGATCTCGCCGAGAAGGAGACGGGGAGATCTGTGCTAAAAATTATTTCACACCTTTATTCTGATTTCAGATTGGATAAGGAAGATTTTGCGCTTGTAAACTTTATGAGGGCAAGATATTTCTGCACATTCTTTGACTGTGCTGCCTGCATGCTCCCTCCGGGAATATGGGGCAAAGCCGTAGATGGTCAGATTAAGGGAATTGTAAATGACAAGCTTATAAAAAATATAAGCCTCAATATGAGCTATGATGAAGCCATTGGACTTGTTGGAAAAGGTAAAGCGGCTGAAAAACGTCAGGCAATTCTTGATTGTTTTATAGACTTTGAGAGTCTGCCGGAAAAGGAACTTACCTATCTTACAGGTGTTTCTCAAAATGTCGTCAAAACGATGTGCGAAAAAGGTATTCTGAAAGTGAGCTATGAGGAAGTTTACAGACGTCCTCTGCTGAAAAAAGCTGAAAAGACAAATCTTATACTTTCTGAAAGTCAGCAGGAAGCCTTTGAAAAGCTTAAATCAAAAATGAATGACAAAGCTTCAGTATCTCTGCTTTTTGGTGTAACCGGAAGCGGCAAGACTGAAGTTTATATCAAGCTCATAGAAGAAGCATTGAATAAGGGCAGAACAGCCATGATGCTCGTGCCGGAAATTGCGCTCACTCCACAGATGGTGGGAAGACTGTGCAAATATTTCGGTGAAAAACTTGCCCTTATGCACAGTATGCTTTCGACGTCACAAAGATATGATGAATATAAGCGTGTTATGCGTGGCGAGGCAAGTGTTGTAATCGGTACGCGAAGTGCTGTTTTCGCTCCGCTTAAAAATCCAGGTGTCATTATAATAGATGAAGAGCACGAATATTCATATAAATCGGAAAGCACACCGAAATATAGCGCTATAGATGTTGCGAAATACCTTGCAAGCAAAAATAATGCCTTGCTTGTTTTAGGGTCGGCTACTCCTTCGGTAGAAAGCTTTTATTATGCAAAATCCGGAAGATATGACCTTGTTGAACTTAAAAATCGATATGGTGATACACCGCTCCCGGATGTTCATATTGCAGATATGCGCCATAAAACTATCGGTGCTGATGAACAGGATTTAAGCACACAGCTTGCCTGTGAAATCGATGCAAATATGAAAAATAATGAGCAGACCATTCTGTTTGTCAACAGACGTGGCAACAGCGGTAAGGTTGCTTGTGTGGACTGCGGACACATTCCACAATGTGAGCATTGTTCGGTTGCGCTTACATACCATTCGAGGAATAATCGCCTGATGTGTCATTACTGTGCGTATTCAGAGCCGATGTTCAAGGTATGCCCAAGCTGCGGCAGTAAAAACATCAGGGAAATCGGTATGGGCACTCAGCGTGCAGAGCAAGTCATTAAAGAAAGATTTCCTGAAGCACATATTATGCGTATGGACGCGGATACAACAACACAGCGTGTTGCTCACGAAAAAATCCTTGAGGATTTTGATAAAAATGGTGATGTGCTTGTTGGTACACAGATGGTAACAAAAGGTCTTGACTTTGATAATGTAACCCTTGTAGGCGTACTGGACAGCGATATTTCGTTGTACAGCGGTGATTTCAGAGCATCTGCAAGAACATTCTCGCTTCTCTCACAGGTAGTGGGACGCGCAGGACGCAGAAATAAAAGGGGAAGAGCTATAATTCAGACATATTCGCCGGAGCATTCTGTAATCAAAGCGGCGGCAAAGCAGGACTATGAAGCCTTTTACGATTATGAAATAGGCGTTCGTGATATGTTGGAGCTTCCACCATTCTGTGACATTTTCCTCTTTACCATAACTGGTGATGATGAAGTTAAAACACTTAAAGCAGCGCTTAGAGTATCGGCTACACTGGAAAAGGCATTCAAAGAGGTGTATAAGGACATATACAGCAATGTGCTTGGTCCGGTTGCGCCTGCAATATACAAAATAAACGATAAATACAGATATAATATCTCTTTCAGAGGTACAGATAATAAACGGACGAGAGATTTAGTAAGCAGTATTCTTATGGGATTTGCAAATGACAAAGCAAATGGAAAAATTATGCTTACTGCAGAGATAAATCCTCTCAATTACTAAGAATATTTTACTTAAAAGGAGAAAAGTAAAATGGGTATCAGACAGATTTATAAGCAGGGTGAAGAAATCCTGACAAAAAAGTGCAGAGAAGTTACAGATTTCGGTCCACGTCTTTGGGCACTTCTCGATGATATGCACGATACAGTAAAAAAGGCTAACGGTGCAGGTCTTGCTGCTCCACAGGTTGGCATTATGAGAAGAGTTGCTGTTGTACTCAATGATGACGGCAATTTTATCGAAATCATCAATCCTGAAATTATCCACAGAGAAGGCAAGCAGGAAGATGCAGAAGGCTGTCTCAGCTTCCCTGGCATCTATGGTATGGTTACAAGACCAAATGTGATCCAGGTTAAGTATCAGGACAGAGATGGCAAGTGGATTATGAGAACTGCAGAAGGCTTCACTGCAAGAGCATTCTGCCATGAAATCGATCATCTTGACGGTATCTGCTTTACACAGCATGTAACACGTTACCTCAAGCCGGAGGAACTTGAATAATGAAAATAGTATTTATGGGCACTCCTGATTTCAGCGTCGGCTGTCTCGATGCCCTCATTAAATCAAAGCACGAAGTGGTCGGTGTTTTCACACGTGAAGACAAGCCTAAAAACCGTGGTATGGCAATGCAGATGCCTCCTGTAAAGGAATTGGCACTTACACATAATATCCCTGTTTTTCAGCCTAAATCTGTAAAGACAGACGAAAGCTTTGAGATTCTTAAGGAGCTTAATGCCGATATCTACGTTGTTGTTGCGTACGGAAGAATCCTTCCTAAGCGTGTGCTCGAGCTTCCGCAGCATGGCTGCATCAATGTCCATGCGTCACTTCTGCCAAAGTACAGAGGTGCAAGTCCAATTCAGGCTGTTATCGTGAATGGTGAAACAGAAACAGGCGTTACAATCATGCAGATGAATGAAGGCCTTGATACAGGTGACATTCTTCACGTCAAAAAGACACCTATTTCCGAAGATGACACAGGCGGCACCCTTCATGACAGACTTGCTGTTATGGGTGCAGAAGCACTTATTGAATATCTTGATATTCTTGAAAAGGGCGAAAGAGTTGCAGTAAAGCAGAACGATGCGCTTTCAAACTATGCTCCTCTTATCACAAAGAATGACGGTAAGGTTTCTTTTGAAAATTCAGCAAATAAGATCGCAAACCAGATTATGGGATATGCTCCATGGCCGGGTACTTTTGCTGATCTTGGAAATACTACAATTAAATTCTATGGCGGTTACGTGGTCGAAAAAGCAGGTGAGCATGAGGATTTTGGTTCTATCGATTCTGTTTCTGCTGAAGGTATGATTGTGAAGTGTAAGGTTGGTAAGATCCTCATTAAGGAAATTCAGAAGTCTGGCGGCAAGCGTATGACTCCTGACAATTTCTTCAGAGGCAGACCTGAACTTCTGAGTGAACGTTTTAACTAATTTAATCAAGGAGAAATAATGGGATACTACGGTTTCGATATTTACTATCTTATTCTTGTTCTTCCTGCAGTTATTTTCGCAATGTGGGCACAGAGCAAGGTCAATACAACTTTTAATAAATATTCAAGAGTTGGTGCAAGAAGGGGAATCACAGGTGCTATGGCAGCTCAGGCTGTACTCAGAGCAAATGGAGTGTTTGGGGTAGGTATAGAACATGTAGCAGGTAATCTCACAGACCACTATGATCCGAAAACAAATACAATAAGACTATCGGATTCTGTTTTCAGTTCCAATTCTGTAGCTGCAATAGGGGTGGCAGCTCACGAAGCGGGTCATGCAGTACAGTATGCGGAAAATTATGGTCCTATCAGAATCAGACAGGCAATTATTCCGGTTTCACAGCTCGGATCAACTCTTTCCATGCCGATGATTTTGATTGGTGTTATTCTCAATAGCAGTACATTACTTGATTTAGGTATTATTTTCTTTGGTCTTGCAGCACTTTTTCAGCTGATCACACTCCCTGTAGAGTATAATGCATCAAGAAGGGCGATGTTTGCTCTCGAACAGGGCAATATGCTCGATGGTGAAGAACTGAAAGGGGCTAAGCAGACTCTCAGTGCGGCGGCGCTTACTTATGTGGCATCGCTTGCAGTTGCGTTGGCACAGTTCCTGAGACTTATCCTCATTTTCGGAGGCAGAGGCAGGGACAACGACTAATTGATTTTGGCAGGTGTTTATGAAAAATCCTAGAGAAGTTGCTCTTAAGGGGCTTATCAATTTAAGACGAAATGGCACATGGCCGGATCTTTTTCTCAAGCAGGAAAGTTCGGATATGTCGCCGGAAGACAGCAGATTGTGTGCAGGGATTCTTTATGGCACATTGGAAAATATAAATCTTATCGATTTTTATATTTCGTCTTTCAGCAGTATCAAGCTCAAAAAGATTATGCCGCAGGCACTTGATTTGCTGCGCATGACAACATATCAGATTGTGTGGCTTGATAAGATTCCGGACAGCGCAGCAATCAATGAGGGTGTTAAACTTGCAAAGAAATATGCTGCATCAGCTTCGGGTTTTGTCAATGCGGTAGCACGCTCGGTTTCCAGAAGCAAGGAAAACCTGCCAGACGTACCGAAGAAAGATTTCAAGGAATATCTTCGCATAAAATACAGTCATCCTCTCTGGTTCATTGAGGAAATGATTGATCAGATTGGCGAAGAAGAAACAGAACAGCTTCTTATTGAAAATAACAGAACACCAAAAACTACAGCCAGAATCAATACAATAAAAACAAATACTGATAATGCTCTCAGAATGCTTTCAGAAGAGGGTGTGATTGGAATAAATAAAACCGATCTGAACAATGCAATTGTCTTTGAAAATAGTTTTAATCCTGTAAAGTCAAAAGCATTTACAGATGGCCTTATATATGTTCAGGATATAGCAAGTCAGCTTGCTGTAACGGCACTTGAGCCAAAGCGGGAAGATACTGTTATCGATATGTGTGCATCGCCGGGCGGAAAGAGCCTTATGGCGGCACAGCTTATGGAAAATAATGGTAAAGTTATCTCCTGTGACATACATGAACACAAAATCCAGCTTCTGAGCGAAAATGCTGAAAAGTACGGAGCTTCCATAATGACAGCTCAGCTGAATGATGGCACCGTATTCAATAAAAACTTCGCAGAAATTGCTGATAAGATAATTTGTGATGTGCCTTGCTCCGGCATGGGCATCATTCGCAAAAAGCCTGACATTCGCTTTAAAAAAGCGGAGGAAGCAAAAGAGCTTCCTGCAATCCAGCTTGCAATTTTGAAAAATGCAGCAAAATATGTCAAGGCTGGTGGATATATCGCATATTCAACTTGTACAGTACGAAAAGCAGAAAATGAGGATGTTGTAAATACATTCCTTTCTGAAAATAAAAACTTTGAGCTCATTCCTTTTGAACTTCCGTTTGGAATAAAGGCAGATAAGGGCTACCACACATTCTATCCGCACAAAGAAGGATTTGATGGCTTCTTTGTAGCCAAGCTAAGGAGGAAAATATGATCGAAAATAAAGTTTGTATAAAATCTATGACTCTTCCTAAGCTTGAAGAGTTTCTCGTCTCGATGGGTGAGCCAAAATATCGCGCAAAGCAGATTTTCAAATGGCTCAGCCAGAATGTAAAAAGCTTTGATGAAATGTCGGATATTTCCAAAAAGCTTCGAGAAAAACTGAATGAAAACTGCTACATAAATGATGTACAGATTGTATCCAAGCAGGTTTCCAAGCTTGATGGCACAATTAAGTATTTGTTTGAGCTTCAGGATGGAAACTGTATTGAAACAGTGCTCATGCAGTATGAACATGGCAATTCCATTTGCATTTCCACACAGGCGGGATGTAAGATGGGATGTGCTTTCTGTGCTTCTTTTGATAAGGGCAAGACAAGAAACCTTACACCGGCTGAAATTTATGACCAGATTCTTTCCGCCCAGTACGACAGCGGGAGAAAGGTATCCAATATAGTTTTGATGGGTACAGGTGAGCCGCTCGATAATTATGACAATGTAATCGATTTTTTACGTATTATTTCAGATGAAAATGGCGTTAATATCGGTATGCGTCACATTTCGCTTTCTACTTGCGGTTTGGTTCCTAAGATTTATGAGCTTGCTAAGCTTAAACTTCAGCTTACACTCAGTATTTCACTTCATTGTCCTATCGACGAAATAAGAAGTACAATTATGCCAGTGAACAAGACTTATAATGTTGAAAGTCTTATCAAGGCATGTAAGGATTATTTCAAGATTACAGGCAGAAGAATTTCTTTTGAATATGCTATGATCGATGGGAAAACAGATTCGAAGGAATGCGCAGATAAGTTGATTGAATTCTTTAAGGGATTCCCTGCGCATATGAATCTTATTCCTCTTAATCACGTAGAAGGAAGTCCGCTTGAACCTACACCAATGAAAAAAATCAAGCAGTTCCAGAATTATCTTATAAAAAATGGCATAAATACAACGATAAGAAGAAGTCTTGGTGGTGATATTTCTGCATCGTGCGGACAGCTCAGAAAGAAATACATCGAGGGAGGATCCAAATGAGAGTCTATGGCATTACAGATATAGGTAAAGCAAGAGTTATCAATCAGGATTCCTATGCTGTCGAAATGATGGAGGATACTGAAACAGGAGTGTTGCTTGTCTGTGATGGTATGGGTGGTGTAAAAGGCGGAGAAATCGCCAGCTCCATAGCTGTAAAAACCATTATGGATTCACTTCATGTAAATCTTAAGCCTAAAATGAGCAAGCAGAATATTAAAACTGCTCTTGAAGAAGCTATAAGACAAGCAAATAAAAATATTATTTCCAGAGCGCTTTCAGAAGAAGGACTTTTGGGTATGGGTACAACCTGCGTTTGTGCAGTTGTATGTGAAAATAATATTACTATTGCAAATATAGGGGACAGCAGAGCGTACGCTGTCGAAAATGAAAAGCTCAGGCAGATTACAGATGATCATTCGCTTGTGAATGAGCTTGTAAAGGCAGGGGATATAACACCTGAAGAAGCGCATATGCATCCAAAGAAAAATATAATTACAAGGGTGCTTGGCGTTGATGAAGAGGTGAAAATCGACTATTTCAATGTGGATGTGAAGGAAGATATGTATCTTATTCTTTGCTCAGACGGACTTACAAATGAGGTAAGTGATATTGAAATATGCTATGAAGTTGTCAACAGCATCACAGAAAAAGGAGCCTGTGAATCGCTTGTTGACATTGCCAATAAACGTGGTGGACGCGACAATATAACCGTTGTGGTTGCGGCGTTTTAGGAGGAATTATGGAAAATTTGATAGGAAAATTTCTTGATAACAGATATGAAATCCTTGATATAGTCGGTCAGGGCGGGATGTCTGTTGTTTACCGAGCGAAATGTCACAGACTCAACAGAATGGTAGCTGTGAAAGTTCTTAAAGAAGAATTTTCGAGAGACGATGAATTTAAGAATCGTTTTCAGGACGAATCCTTATCTGTTGCAATGCTTTCGCATCCTAATATAGTTGCCGTTTATGATGTTTCCAAAGCTGATGACATGGAATATATCGTTATGGAACTTATTGACGGCATTACACTCAAAGAATATCTGCAGAAAAAAGGTCATCTGTCGTGGCAGGAAACAGTATACTTTGCGCTTCAGATCGCAAAGGCATTGCAGCACGCTCATAACAGAGGCATTGTACATAGAGATATAAAGCCGCAGAATATTATGGTTCTGCGTGACGGCACAGCAAAGGTAGCTGATTTTGGTATTGCTCATCAGGTGTCCAAGCAGCAGACATATAATAAGGGTGAAGCCATTGGTTCAGTACATTATATTTCGCCTGAGCAGGCTAAGGGCAGCAGAATTGATAACCGTGCAGATATATATTCTCTTGGTGTTGTTATGTATGAAATGCTGACAGGCAGATTGCCTTTTGAAGGCACTAATCCTGTTGATATAGCGCTTCAGCACATCAATTCGGTGCCGCTTAATCCAAGGGATTATATAAAGGATATCCCTGAAGCAATCGAAACGGTAACTATGAAGGCAATGAATCCAAAGCTTTCAGCCCGTTATATGAATGCTGATGAGCTTATTGCTGATCTTGATAAAATAAGAAATAATCCACATGTCAAGATTGAAGTTGAAGAGGAAATCGCTGAAGAAATTGCAGAAGTTGCAGCTGAAGGCGCAACACAGAAGATCAATTATCAGTCTGACATTGAAAAGATGAAGAACAAACAAAAGAAGGCTGAGAAGGAAAAGCAGATTGCTGTCAAAATCGTCGAGGAGGATGATTTTGAAGAAGATGATGAGAAGGAAGAAAAGGAAGGCTTTTTCTCCAGATATGGCGGTATCTTATTTAACATATTTGCTATAGGTCTTTTTGTATTTGGTGCAATGTATTTTGTAATCAATGTTCTTAATCCGTTTAAAAATGAAAATGAACTTATGTTAAAGGCCCCATCTCTTGTAGGTGAAGTTTATAATGAAGTTATAAACAGTGAAGAATACAAGAAATTCACTATAACCGAAGGTGAAAGTATTTATCATGATACTGTGCCGGCAGGGCATATTATTGAGCAGACACCTAAGGCTGGCAGAACATTGGATGATGGTGAAGCCATTGTCGTTACTATAAGCCGTGGTTCAAAAACAGCAAATCTTGCCGATTATACAGGTAAGGAATATCGTCAGGTTGAAATTGAACTTGGCAAGCTGGGTGTTGCTTACAGAGAAGAATGGGAGTTCAATGAAGAAGTTGAAAAGAATGTTGTCATTTCCACAACACCTGGTGAAGGCACGTTAATTGAAGAAGATCTTACAGTAGTTCTTCTTATAAGCAAGGGCAAGGAACTTAAGGAAGTTGAAATGCCTGATCTTAAAAATTACAGCCAGGAAGATGCAATTGCCGAACTGAAAAAGCTTAATCTTTCGGTAGGTGAAGTTAAGCAGGTTGACAGTAAGGAGCAGGATGGCGTGGTTATTTTCCAGTCTATTCCTGCAAAGTCAAAGGTAATGGAAGAAACGGTAGTAGACCTTCAGATAAGCAGAAATGTCACACCTAAAAAGGTTGCGAAAATCATTACAATCCCTGTTTCGAATTACGGAAATGACTTCCTGCTCAGTGTATATGTAAACGGAGAGCTTCAGTATGATTCGATGCACAATTCTGTTGAAGGGGCAGTTGAAGTTCCGCTTGTTGCATATGAAGGCTATAACAGAGTTAAAGTCGTTGTAAGCGGAGAAGCAGTATTAAATGAGGATATGATGTTCTAATGACAAAACGTACAGAAGGAAGAATTCTTAAAGGCATAGGCGGTTTCTATTATGTTCTTACAGATGGAGAAGTAATAGAAAGCAAGGCAGGGGGAAGACTCCGTAAAAAGGAGTTTTCACCGGTTGCCGGTGATATGGTTGCGCTCGAAGTAAACGACAATAATGAAGGATACATTCTTGAAATTTTGCCTCGTAAAAATTACTTTATCAGACCGCCTATAGCAAATATAGACAAGCTTTTTATCGCAGCCACACAGGCGCCGCCAATAACAGATGTATATCTGCTGGATAAGATGTCGGTACTGGCTCTTTATCAAAATGTGGAGCCGATATTTGTCTTTACAAAGAACGACATACATAACAGCGAAGAAATGCGCACAATCTATGAAAAATGTGGATTTAAGACTGTTTCATGCAGTGCTGTAACAGGTGAAGGCTGTGATGAGATACGAGAGATGACAAAAAACTCTGTATCTGTTTTTACGGGAAATTCCGGTGTTGGTAAATCGAGTATCCTCAATGCCGTTTTCAGCGATATCGAGCTGGAAGTAGGCTCAATCAGTGAGAAAATCGCACGTGGCAAGAATACTACACGTACCACAGAGTTTTTTGTTCTTGATGAAGGCAGATTTGTTGCAGATACTCCTGGTTTTTCCTCTTTTGACCTTACAAGAATGCAGAAAATAGATAAGGAATATCTTATGCATCTTTTCCCTGAAATGGAGCCATTCTGGGATAAATGCAGATTCAATGGCTGTACCCATAGAAAAGAGCCTGATTGTGCTGTAAAGCAGGCAATTGAAGATGGAATTATCAGTGCATCACGCCATGAAAGCTATCTTAAGCTTTATGAGGAACTGGCTGCACTTAAGGAGTGGGAATAATGAAAGTTCTCATAATAGCCTCATCACCTGAAAGTGATATTGATTACATTAAGAAAATATACGATGATAATCAGTTTTATGTCATATGTGCAGATGGAGGCATAGAGAAGGCCAAAAAACTGAATATTCCCGTTGATCTTCATATTGGAGATTTTGACTCAGGGATATCCTCAGATAGCTGTGATATAATTCGTCACCCTTGCGAAAAGGACTGGACGGATACAGAGGCGTGTATTTATAAGGCAATCGAGCTTGATGCAGATGAGATATATCTTACAGGTGTTATGGGAGGAAGAGCGGACCATATGATGTCAAATCTTATTGGACTGCTTAATCCTGATTATGACAAAGCAAAAATATATGCCTGTGACAGATGTAATATTATAACAAAACTTAAAAGCGATAATTATAAAATGCCTGATGGTTTCAAGTATATGAGTATTGTTCCAATTGATGAAGTGCTGGAGAATGTCACTCTTAAAGGTGTGAAGTACCCACTTGAAAATGCTAATATGTATCGCTACAAAAGTCTTGGAATCAGTAATGAGATCACGGACAAAACAGCTGAGGTAAAAGTTGAAAAGGGCAGAGGACTGCTGATATTCTCTAAAGATGCACGATAGGAGAAATATATAATGAAGGTATATATTGTAAGACATGCAGAGCCCGATTATACTAAAGCAGGAGAACTTGGGTTTTGGGGAGTTGGTAAAAATTTTGCTCCTCTCGCACAGGAAGGCGTTGATAAATCAATAGAAACTTCACATGATTCCAGATTGAAAAATGCCAAAGTTATTGTTTCATCTCCTTATACAAGAGCTCTTCAGACCGCACAGATTATATCAAAGAATACAGGCATTGATGTTGCAGTAGAGGTTGGACTTCATGAATGGTTACCTGACACAACAGGCACACTGAAAGATACATCTACGGCTGCTAAGGAATTCAAGGAAAACAAGGGGATTCATCCGGCAGGGAAGGAATGTACCTGGGAAGAAGTTGAGCCTATGCGCCGAAGAATGAGAGCTGTTCTCGATAAATATGCTGATTTTGATACCATAATCATTGTAGGTCATGAAATGTCGCTTAAGACACTTACATATTTTGAAACAATGGAGAGAGGTGGAATACTTGAAATGCAGTATGATCCATCTGCTCCTGACAGTGAATATTGGTTTTAGACAAAAGAAAAAGCCACTCATTTGAGTGGCTTTTATATTTTCAGTAGTTATCTGAGCTTGTGGATGAAGAGACCGGAGAGAAGCTTTGGTTCGAACCATGTGGACTTTGGAGGCATAATCTGGCCAGCATCAGCGATGTCGATAAGATCATCGATTGTTGTTGGGAACATGGAGAATGCAACCTTCATACCTTCGTTTACACGACGTTCGAGTTCTGCGAGACCACGGATACCACCAACGAAGTCAATGCGGTTGTCTGTACGTGGATCGCCGATACCAAGGATTGGGTTGAGGAGGTTCTTCTGGAGGATGGAAACATCGAGGCGTTCAACTGGGTCGTTAGCATCGTATGTGCCTTCCTTAGCTGTGATGATGTACCACTTGTTGTTGATGAACATACCGAACTTGTGCTTTTCTGTTGGACGGTACTGGCCTTCGCCATTATATTCTTCAACTGTGAACTTGTTTTCAACAGCTGCAAAGTATTCTTCATCTGTGAGACCGTTGAGGTCAACAACTACACGGTTGTAGTCCATGATGTAAAGCTGTTCATCTGGGAAGAATACGGAGAGGAAGAAGTTGAATTCTTCGTTACCTGTGTATTCTGGGTTCTGAACGCGGCGCTTTCTGCCAACGCGAACAGCGGATGCACTTCTGTGGTGACCGTCAGCGATGTAGAGGTAGTTTGTGTCAGCGAATTCCTGAGAAATAGCTGCTACGTCTGCGTCGTCGGAGATAACCCATACTGTGTTGCCGATGCCGTCTTCTGTTACGAAGTCGTAAACTGGAGCACCTTCCATTGTCTTGTTAACGATTTCGTTGATGCCCTTACGAGCCTTGTATGTGAGGAAGATAGGGCCTGTGTTAGCGTCGAGGAAGTCAACATGGTTAACACGGTCTGTTTCCTTGTCAGCACGTGTAAGTTCGTGCTTCTTGATGATGTTGTTGATATAGTCGTCGATGGAAGCACAACCTACGATACCGATCTGTGCACGGCCATCCATAACCTGCTTGTAAACATAGTAGCAAGCCTTTTCATCCTGGATGAATGTGCCGTTCTTGATCATTTCTGTGAGTGTTGTAGCTGCCTTTTCGTATACGCGCTGGTCGTAATGGTCGATAGAAGGATCGAGGTCGATTTCAGCCTTGTCGATGTGGAGGAAGGAATAAGGATTACCCTTAACCATCTCACGAGCTTCGTCAGAGTTCATAACGTCGTAAGGAAGAGCTGCAACCTTATCGGAAAGTTCTGGTGTAGGACGAATAGCCTTAAATGGTCTTACAACTGCCATATTAGTTAGTTTCTCCTTTATATTATTTGACTTTGGTAATAGGGGCGGATGATGTCATCCGTCCCTATTATTTGATTGATTGAAGAAAAATTACTTCTTGAAGTGTTCTTCGATGATGTCAACGATTTCCATACCGATACGAGCCTGAGCTTCCTTTGTGGAGCCGCCGATATGTGGTGTGAGGGAAATCTTAGCGTGGGAAAGAACCTTTTCGTTCTTTGTTGGTTCTTCAGCAAATACGTCGAGAGCTGCGCCTGCGAGCTTGTTGTTGTCGAGTGCTTCTACGAGAGCTTCTTCGTCAACGAGACCGCCACGAGCTGTGTTGATGATGTAAGCTGTTGGCTTCATGAGAGCGAGTTCAGCTGCGCCGATAACTGGCTTGCCGTCCTTAGCTGCTGGGATGTGGAGGGAAACGAAGTCTGCGTTTGCGAGAACTTCATCACGAGTCATGCTCTTGTAGGATTCTGGAAGGCCCTTGATTTCGAAGATATCTGTGTAGATAACGTTCATGCCGAGAGCGGAAGCCTTTCTAGCGATAGACTGGGAGATACGACCCATACCGATAAGACCGAGTGTCTTGCCAGCGAGTTCGATACCTTCGTACTTCTTCTTGTTCCATTCGCCGTTCTTCATTGTAACGTTGGAGATAGCGATGTAACGAGCGAGAGCGAACATATGACCGAGAGCGAGTTCAGCAACGGAGTCGCTGGATGCCTTTGGTGTATTGCGAACCTTGATGCCGTTTTCTTCTGCGTATGCTACGTCGATGTTGTCAACGCCAACACCACCGCGGATAACGAGCTGAAGCTTGCCAGCCTTCTTAGCTTCGTCGATGATTGGCTTACGAACCTTAGTTGCGGAACGTACAACGAGTACATCAACTTCAGCGAGCTTTGCGCCGAGTTCTTCTGGTGCATAGAACTGTTCTTCTACTTCATAGCCCTTTTCGCGAAGGAGAGCAACAGCTGCCTTCTCCATACCGTCAGAAGCAAGAATCTTAATCATGATAACATTCTCCTTTAGAATATAAATAGTAAATAGAGGGGAAGTCCCCTTGTGATAATTTTCGAGTAAATATAACTATAAAGGCGTACAGCGTACGCCTTTATAGAAAATCAGCAAATTACAAGCCGAGAACCTTTTCGATTGCAGATGTAACGAGCTTCATGTCTTCCATTGTGTAGTCGCCCATATGGGAGATACGGAAGGAAGATGCCTTAAGCTTGCCGTAACCTGGAGCGATTGTGAGGCCCATTTCAGCGAGCTTCTTGTTGAGATCAGCGATATCAACGTTTTCTGGCTTCTTGATAACTGTGAGTGTGTTGGAGAGGTGAGCTTCGTCAGCTACGAGATCGAAGTGCTTCTTAGCCCATGCACGGATGAACTGAGCCATTTCGATGTGACGAGCGTAACGGTTTTCGATACCTTCAACGTTAACAATCTGATCGAGCTGCCAGTCAAGAGCATACATAAGGGAGAGAGCTGGTGTGGATGGATACTGAGCCTTTTCAACCATCATGTCGTAGATGGAAACGAGGTCGAGGTAAAGACCACGGTTAGGAACTGTCTTAGCCTTGTTGTAAGCCTTTTCGGAAACGGAAGCGAGGGAGAGTCCTGGAGGAACACCGAGGCACTTCTGTGTGGAAGTGATGCAGATGTCAATGCCCCATTCGTCAACTGGGATATCAGCGCCGCCAGCGGAAGATACGGAGTCAACACAGAAGATAACTTCTGGGTACTTAGCAACTACCTTAGCGATTTCACCAACTGGGTTCATAACACCAGAAGATGTTTCGTTATGTGTAACTGTGATAAGGTCGTACTTACCTGTAGCAAGAGCTTCTTCTACCATTTCTGGTGTTGTGCACTTACCTTCTTCGGAACGGAAGATGTCAGCTTCGATGCCGTTTGTTGTAGCCATCTTGTGCCATCTGTCACCGAAAGAACCAACAGAGAAGCAAGCTGCGCGCTTAGCTGTGCAGCACTTAACAGCAGCTTCCATGAGACCGGAACCGGATGTTGTGGAAATAACAACAACGTTCTTTGTCTTCCAGATCTTCTGCATGTTAGCCATGATTCTCTGACCGATTTCTGTACATTCCTTTGTACGGTGACCGATCATTGGAGCGGAAAGCTTTTCCAGAACTTCTGGACGGCAATCGATTGGGCCTGGGATAAAGAGTTTCTTATGCATTATAATCTCCTCCAATAAATATATTGTAATCAATTTTAGATGTCAAAACATAAGACAAAAGCGAAACAAGTATATAGCTTCGCAATATTCCTTATTTTATTGACAATTTTATTCTATCACTTAATTCCAAAATAAACAAGTCTTTTTTTCAAATTTTTCTTTTATTTTGGAAAAATTAATGTTATAATATAGCAAAAGCAAAAAAATCAAATAAAGCGGAGGTATATTTATGAAAATTGTAGATATGCATTGTGACACAATTATGAGAATGGCTCTTTCCGACGGCAAAATCAGCCTTCGTGAAAACGATGGACATATTGATATTGCCAAGCTCCAGAAGGGCGGATGCCTTGCTCAGTTCTTTGCTATCTTCATCCCTATGATGAAGATGAAGGAAATCTATGGCGAAGACAGTTCATATAAGTACTTCAATAAGGCTTATGAAGTTTATCTTTCTGAAATGGAAAAGAACAAGGAATTTATCCTTCCTGCACGTAATTTTGATGAAATTATGAAGAATAAGGAAATGGGTAAAATGTCCTCTATTCTTACAATCGAAGAAGGCGATCCTGTTCAGGGCAAGATGGAACGTATCAAGGAATTCTACGACAAAGGTGTACGTCTTATCACTCTCACATGGAACTTTGAAAATTGCTTCGGCTATCCAAACTCCGATGACGATGCAATTATGAAGAAGGGACTTAAGGAATTCGGTATTGAAGCGCTTTCCTATATGAATGAACTTGGTATTCTCATTGACGTATCTCACCTTAACGAAGGTGGCTTCTATGATGTTGCAAAGTATTCCAAGAAGCCATTTGTAGCTTCCCACTCCTGCGCAAGAAATCTTGCATCTCACAAGAGAAATCTCTGGGATGAACAGCTTAAGCTTGTTGGTGAAACAGGCTCTGTTGTCGGTGTAAACTTCTCCAGCTCCTTCCTTCGCGATGGCAGCAATTTCTCCACAATTGATGATGTTGTAAAGCATATGCTTCACATCAAGGATAAGGCCGGTATGGAAGCTGTTGCATGGGGCTCCGACTTTGACGGCATTGCACCAACACTTGAATGGGTTGACTATGCTGGTATGCCAAAGCTTGAAGAAGCACTTTCCAAGCACTTCACACCTCGTGAAATTGATATGATCAACCACGAAAACGCACTCAGAGTCATCAAGGCTTCTATGAAATAACATAAAACTACATAAAAAATATCAGGGCGGAGACCCCGCCCTGATTGTTGTGTCTTTATTTAATAAATTACGCACCTAATAGTCGCATAACAACAAGTCCTGCGGCTGAAATAAGAACCACGACCACAAGAATAAAGAAAATCATAAAAAGAACTACCATTGTTCTGAGTGAACAGGCATCGGCGGCAAAAACCACAGCGCGACTACATAAAGCGAGGGTGGAAAACTGCATAAGCAAGGCAATTATTGTGCCGATAAAACGGAATGGAATTATTTTAAGAAGATATAGCTGCAAAAAATATATAGCAATAGCCACGATAAAGCAGATTATCGGTCTTTCGGTAAGCTTGCGAAGATAGTATTTGACTTTTGTTTTAATCTCTTCCATGCCGTCCTCCTTTGATTCGATATATAATATTATAACATAATCTGAAACGAATATAAAGAAATAATTTGAAAAGAGGTGATTTATATGAAAGACAAAGTTTTTGAGGAAGAAGAAAAATACCTCACCAAAGTAAAAGAAGAAGTTGAAGATCATATTTTGTTCCTTGATAAAAATCCGACCTATGCCACAAATGCATTTGGAGAAATGCTGTATGGCGATGTGACTCGTATTGCGGATGCCAACGAAAACCGCAGGGAAAGGGCGGAGTTTGCCAATTTATATAATTCACCTTATACAGGCAGAATGGACTTTGCGGTAAAGGGTGACGAGAATGAAGGTCTTATAGCCTATATCGGGGAACGTTCGATCTATCTTGATAACAAGTTCCTTGTTTATGACTGGCGTACACCGGTCGGTCAGCGCTTCTATATGAAGAATGAACTGGAGTTTACTCACAACGATTTTGATTACCGTCTCCTGCTCAGACGTGCTCTCTTCATTAAGGACGCCGAGCTTGTAGCTTACGAAAATGAATATCAGAGTATGAGCTATGGAGCAGGCAGAGAAGGAGCAGGCGCAGATGTAATGGGTGCTGATATCGTTACAGAGCCATTCCTTATCAAAATCCTCAATGAAAAGCGCCAACAGCGCGAGCTTACTCCGATTATCGTTTCCATGCAGGAAGAACAGAATAATATCAACCGTCTTCCGTTTGAAAATGATATTATTGTTCAGGGATGCGCAGGTTCGGGCAAGACTATGGTTCTTCTCCACAGACTTTCATATCTCAAGTTCAATAATCCAAAGCTCAACTGGGAACGCGTGAAAATTATTACGCCTAACGAGATGTTCAATATGCATATCAATGCTCTTTCTGAACGTCTTGAACTGAGCAAAATCGAGCGTATAACTGTGGAAAAGTATTACAGTTATCTTCTGGCAGAATACGAGGAACATGTAATCTCCCGTAAAGTTATGCCGATGAATCAGAAGAATAAAGAGAAAAAGCTTATCAGAACAAAAATCCTTAAAAATGCCGATAAAATAATCAGTGAAAAAGATCTTTCGCAGGAACTTCTTGCATATATATATTCTGATGAATTTGAAGAAAATCTCAACAGGGCATATAAAGATGTATGGGATAGATTTGAGGAAGAGGTTTCCTATTCCAAAATTGATAAGATAAACGAAAAATTCGGATTCAATAAAAATATTGTGTTTGACGATAACACATACAAGAAAATCGATGTATATCTGCAGACCATTTCTGCTATTCTCAGTGGCGAAAGTTCTGCGAGAGATATGATAGCACAGCGTGAAGAACGTAAGAATGGTCTTCTGGAAAAGATTTCCCGTGATCATGGACATATTGCACGATATGAGCGTGAACGTGATACGATGCACCGCCTGATAATCAGCAAGGCAAAATCCATCATTGAAAAGAATCTCGAAAGAGGAGAGCCTAATACTATAAAGAATGCATCGCGCATCAATTATAAAACTCCTAACCTTGAATGGCATCTTCATCTTCTTGGTATTCCTCACGATGCTATCGCAGGCTCTTATAGAAATATCACAGCCTATAATGACGATATTGCCGCTGCAAAACAGCGAATTATCGACCATACAAAGGGTGTGGGTGACGTAGAAAAGGAAATAGAAGAAATAAAGAGCAAGACCATTTCCGAAGAGGAATATAATTCTCTCATTCGCTCGAGAAACAGACTTCTTTCATTTGATGTGGAAGAAATATTTGCTGAAAGTTTTGCACAGGCTCTGGGAGAATGGAACAAGGAAATTGCAGAGCTTAAGAATATAGAGCATTACCGCTTCTATATCTATGCAAAGCTCCTGTTCTTCTATCTTATGTATGGCAAAATCAGAACGAGTGATGCTCTCCTTGCCATCGACGAAGGACAGGATATTTCACCTTGTGAATTCAAGCTTATGAATACTGTAAATGGAGGAGTTATCTTCAATATTTACGGTGACACAAATCAGCTCATTAAAATTGGCAGAGGCACAGACGATTGGGCAAAGCTCGATTCAATTCGTCCGTTTTCTCATTTTGAACTTCCTATCAATTATCGTAACACAATACAGATTGCTGATTACAGCAATGAAAAACTTGATATGACGACGCAGGCTGTCGGCATCAATGGCGTGGAAGTTGAGCAGATGGACTTTGAAGAATTGCCGTATATAAGCCTTGATACGGAAGGTAAACGTGTGGCTATTATCTGTAAGGATTTGAAATCTCCATATATGAAGCGTGTAGTTTCTATGTATAAGAAAAATGATGCAGTAGTTGTCGGAAAAACTGAGAAGGATAAGGTGTCATTTATTGATATCGAAAGTGCCAAGGGCCTTGAATTTGATAAGGTTTACGCAGTGCCTCGTGATATGAATAAAAATGAGCAGTATATTGCCTATACACGAGCCTTGTCAGAGCTTATAGTAATTGAATAGAATTATGAATGACAAAGTATGGTATTCCAATAAAGGCGCAGATGTTGTAAAAATTACGGCAGCGGAAAATCAGCTCGGTTTTGTATTCCCGGATGATTTTAAGGAATTATATCTGAAAAGCGATGGATATAGGTTATAGTTATCTGCATCTGTGGTGTATCGACAGCATACTTTCTGCTGATGAAATTTTCCGTGAAATCGGGCAGGGAAAATATATATTTTTTGCTGATGCTGATGATAGTATCGATAGTTTTGCCTACGATAAACAAAGTGGCAAAATCTATGTATTTGCAACAGAAAATGGTATAGATGAAGGTAGAGAATGCGCTAATAATATCAGAGAAATGATAAACTATATATTGGAAGCATAATGAAAAACCACGGTTTATACCGTGGTTTTTCTGTTATGTGCTGAGAATATATTTAACATCATTCCCGAAATCGGAGTACAGTATAAATGCACCGTAAAATCCCAATGAATCAGCAATTTCAAGTTTGGAAAGTGCCGTTGATGCATCGTCGTATATGACAAAATGATATTCTCCTTCACATCTGTATGTGAAATATTTTGAGCATAAATCTCTGGAGAAAAAAGAACTTGGTGAATATTCAGCTTTAAGCTTTTCAAATTCATCGTTATTCAGAGTTTTACCTTCCGGCATATATGATGGCATAATAAAATCCTGGCAGGTGCGCATTATATCGAGGCAGAGATTTTCAGCGCCGTATTTTGCCTTATATTCACGAAGCATTTGTTCAAAACTGCCGCCACTTATAGCGGAGGGTATGACAAGCTTTGCGTTCTGCACACAACCTGCAAATGAAACAGGAATAAACGGGATAATTCCATTACGCATGGCATTTTGTCCTATATTTCGGAGCAATTCCATGCTGCTTCTGTTTTCAAAGTCAAGAAATATTCCGGAATATCTGCGATTACGACATTCCGATATAATATCCGAAGAAAGTTTTGGAATATCCAGTCCGAAACATTTATCTGTACCATAATCAGAAAGATACATAAGTGTGCTCATATTTCCTGGATGTATATTCTTTCGACGTAAAAGACCGTTTTTGTCTATATAGTAATTGAAAAAGGTGCAATTTCGAGTTGTTTTGTAAACACTCTGTGAGTCGTTGATTGATGCAAATAAAAAAACTTTTATATTATTCATAAATTTCCTTTCCTCCCCCTTGTTAAATATATGAAAAGTGTGATAAAATATAACTGATACTAAAGAAAAGGTAATACTCAATGAAAGTTTTATTTGGACCTGCGGGAAACTCAGACAGTTTCTCAAAGGAATATAAATCATCAAAAAATGCTCCGCTGTGGCTTAAGCAAAAAGGACTCACAGCATATGAATATCAGTGCGGCAGGGGA
>JAZUBN010000062.1:0-19239 GCA_045638565.1 Oscillospiraceae bacterium
CCGAATCTTCTCGAAGACCACAACTTCGTTATGGATAATGAGTACCCTGCGCCAGTCAAGTCGGGCATTGGTATTCTCCCTGCCGAAATGGAAGATACTGACCATAATACCCTTGCTGAAAAGTACGCAAATCTCCCTGAAATCGCAAATCCTTACGATGATGAAACATTCAGAAATCGCCTTTCCGAAACTCTCACAAGTATTGCCATAAAGTCCAACGATGCTGACCCTGAGCATAACTTCCTTATCGGTCTCGCCTACCTCGATGGTATTGACGTGGAAGTAAACCGCGAAAGAGCCCTTCAGCTTATCACAAAAGCCGCAGACGCAGGACAGGTTGATGCTATGCACAAGCTCCGCAATATGTATACTGACGGTGTTGGTGTAAAGCTCGATTACAGAAAGGCTGTCTACTGGACTCAGAAGCTTTATGACCTCTACGATAACAAATATCCTGAGAAAAACAAGGTAAATATTGCAGCTGCGTCTCAGCTTGCAACTGCATTCGACAAATGCGGTGAACAGGAAAAAGCCTGCGAATACCATAAAATTGCTTACAACATGAGTATTGAGATTTTGGGCGAAGAAAGTGAAGATTCCCTGAAGTCTCTCAACAATCTTGCTGTGCTCTACGGCAAAATGGGAAGAATTAAGGATCAGCTTGAACTTATCGAAAAGGTATATGACATTCTCTGCAAAACAGGTAAGGAAAATGACCACGATACCCTTGTTGTTCTCAACAACCTTGCCGCTGCCCATTGTACCTCAGGTAATTATCAGAAAGCCTATGAACTTTCTTCCAAAGCATACTCAGCTGTGTTAAAAACAGATGGTGAAGGTGGCATCTTCACTATAAATATCCTCAGTACCCTTGCCGTATGTACTGCGAGATTGGGGCAATACAGCAAAGCTATCGACCTCGCTACCGAATCCTATAATCTTTTGTGCGAACTTAAAGGACACGATCACCCTGAAACTGTCACGATTCTCGATAACATCTGCAATCTTTATTCTGCCTGCGGAGACTATACCAAGGCTCTTGAGCTTGCCGAAAAAGGATATGATGTAAGACTTAATGTTCTTGGTGACAATCATCCCGATTCAATCAAATCACTTTCCATAATTGCCGACTTCCATGATTCGCTCAAGAATTATGATCTTGCTTTACAATTTGGCGAAAAGGCTTATACTCTTTCAAAAGAACTTCTGGGCGAATATCACCCTCGCACTATTGACGCCCTCTCCACTCTTTGCAGCATATATTCCTCTCTCAAAAATTATGATAAGGCTATAGAACTTGAGGAGTGGGTATATAAAGCAAAATCCGAAACTCTCGGTGAAAAGCACCCTGACACTCTGTCTTCTCTCACAACTCTCGCACAGATATATAATCTGATTGATAATTATGAAAAGGCATATGAGTTTTCTCTGAAAGCATATAATTATGGTCTTGAAATTTTTGACGAGAATCATCCTCAGTTTGTATTCCTAATGTCCGTCCACGCTAAAATTCTTGGAAATATAGGACGGCATAACGAGAAGGCTGAAATATTTGAAAAAGTTGTTGCTTCAAGAAGAATTATCTTTGGTGATGACAATATCCATACTATAAATGCAATTTCCGACCTTGCCGATACATATCGTGAACTCGGTATAGCCGAAAAAGAAGCGCCGTTGCGTGAGGCTGAATATGTTTACAGGTCAAATCATCTGGGCAAGACACATGATAACACATATAAATCGCTCAACAGCGTTATCAATCTTTATAATCAGCTTGGAAACTTTGGAAAACTTGCCGTTTACGAAGAGATTCTTTATGAATTATCCTGCCAGTATGTTGATGATACACATAAGACAAATCTCACCATTCTGACAAATCTTTCGTATATTTACAGTAAGCTTGAAAATCCTGAAAAGGAAGTAATTTTCCGCGAAAAGCTTTACAATGCAAAGCTCAGACTGTATGGCGAAAAGAACGAGGAAACTCTTTCTGCTATGGGCAGCTTTGCTATCACTCTTGGTGAAGCAGGTCAGCCTGAAAAGGAAGCTCTCCTTGAAGAAAAGCTTTATGCCCTGCGCTGTGAAGTACTTGGCGAAACCCACAGATATACTCTCAAAACTCTGAGAAATTACGCTTCGACCAGCTATGATATCGGAGAATATTCAAAGGCGGCCGTATTATACGAAAAGCTTTACAAATCGCCTTCACAGGCGCTTTCAGATGCAGATATATCTGACCTTTCAGCCCTTAATAATGCCGCTTTGTCATATGATAATGCTAAAAATTATGAAAAATCCTGCGAATTATATGAAAAGCTTTATGAATTGCGTTGCCACATCAAAGGAATAAACCATGTTGATACATTACGTGCGCTTTATAATTATGCTTATGCGCTCAGCGAAGTCAACCAGCATGAGAAGGCTGTTGAGATGTATATTCGTGTTTACAAAGGCCGTCTGCAGACTATGGGGGATGATTATATCAAGCTTGCCAATCCGCTTCACAATGCGGGATTCAGTCTTCTTGAGCTTGGCAGATATGAGGAAGCCGCTGAGTTTTATGCAAAGGCTTACGAACTCAAAGTCAAATCCATCGGCGAAAATGATGAAAGTACAGTTAAAACTCTTGTTCGCCTCGGCAAAACTTATAAAAAGATGGACGATATTCCAAAGGCTGTGGAATGTTTGGAAAAGGCGTACAAAATACGTCTTGAAACGCTTGGTGCGGAGCATAAGGACACGATGGCAGTCAAAAAGCTGCTTGATGAAATCAGATAACACAAAAAAGACCACTCTTGTGAGTGGTCTTTTGATTTTACTTTACCATATGGCAGGCTACATAGTGGCCTGTTTCAACTTCGCGAAGTTCAGGACGTTCCTTATCGCAAATATCAGTAGCAAATCTGCATCTGCCCTTGAAACGGCATCCTGCAGGAGGATCGATTGGGCTTGGAAGTTCGCCATCCAGCTTGATTCTTTCCTTCTTTTCCTCTACCTCAGGGTCTGGGATAGGAATAGCAGAAAGGAGAGCCTGTGTATATGGGTGAAGCGGATTTCTGTAAAGAGAATTGGAGTCTGTGATTTCAGCAACTGTACCGAGGTACATAACTGCAACTCTGTCGGAAATATGCTTAACCATAGAAAGGTCGTGGGCGATGAACATATATGTAAGGCCCTTTTCCTTCTGGAGTCTGATGAGAAGGTTTACAATCTGTGCCTGAATGGAAACGTCGAGAGCTGAGATTGGCTCATCGCATACGATGAACTCAGGCTCAACAGCGAGAGCTCTTGCGATACCGATTCTCTGACGCTGACCGCCGGAGAATTCGTGGACATAACGTGTTGCGTGTTCAGCATTAAGACCTACAGTTGTGAGAAGCTCCTGCACCTTTGCTCTTTCCTGGTCCTTTGTAGCGCACATCTTATGCGCACGGAGACCTTCTGCAATGATGTCGTGAACTCTCATCTTAGGGTCAAGGGAGGAATATGGATCCTGGAAGATAATCTGAACTTCCTTTGTGAAAGCCTTCTTGTCTGCGCCCCTGAGAGAATGAACATCCTTACCCTTATAGAGCACCTGTCCGTCTGTCTTATTGAGGATACCGATAGCTGTACGGCCTGTTGTTGTCTTGCCGCAGCCCGATTCGCCTACGACACCCAGTGTTTCGCCCTTATTGATGAAGAAGGAAACATCGTCAACAGCCTTGAGTGTACCCTTGCCCGACTTGAAATATTTTTTAAGGTTTTTAACTTCTAAAATCTTTTCGCTCATGATTATGCCTCCTTTGTGCCCTGACAAAGCTCATGATAGAGCCAGCATTTGCATGTGTGGCCGTCTTCGAATTCAAATTCAGGTGGCTCGTGAGTCTGGCATATCTTCATGCACTCCTTACATCTTGTGCTGAAAGGACAGCCCACAGGAGGTGCAATGAGATTTGGCGGTGTGCCTTCGATGGATTCAAGTTCCTGATTTTCATCTGCGTCAAGACGAGGTACTGCGCGGAGAAGCGCCTGTGTATATGGATGCTTTGCGCGATAGAAAATATCTGTATTGCTGCCTGTTTCAACAACCTTGCCCGAATACATAACTACGATTTTCTTAGCTACGTCAGCAACGATGCCGAGGTCGTGTGTGATGAGGATAACAGCCATACCGAGCTGCTTCTGCAAATCTTTGAGAAGGTCGATGATATCGGCCTGAATTGTAACGTCGAGAGCTGTTGTAGGCTCGTCGGCGATGAGAAGCTTTGGCTGACAAGCGAGAGCAATAGCGATCATAACTCTCTGACGCATACCGCCGGAGAATTCGTGAGGATACTGCTTTACGCGCTTTGCAGGATTAGGAATACCAACGAGAGAGAGAAGTCTTTCTGCTTCCTTATATGCATCAGCCTTGCTTACCTTTGTATGGAGCATTACCTTTTCGGCAATCTGACGGCCTACTGTAAGTGTTGGATTGAGAGCGGCAAGAGCGTCCTGGAATACGATGGAGCAGCTTGCACCGCGATATTCTGACCATTCCTTTTCGCTGTAAGCGAGGATATTTTCACCTGCAAAAAGGATTTCGCTGCCTTCCTTGATTTCGCCCGGAGGTGTCTGGATAAGACCCATAATAGTCTTTGCTGTAACAGATTTACCGCAGCCCGATTCGCCTACGATAGCAACAGCCTGACCTGCTTCCACATCAAAGGAAACACCGCGTACAGACTGCACTTCACCGGCATAGCTGTGGAATGATACTCTGAGGTTTTTTACTTCTAAAAGCTTGTCCATTATTTACCTCCTATTTATGCAGACGTGGGTCGAGAGCGTGCTGGAGCACGTCGCCGAGAATGTTGAGGCAGAGAACTGTCAAAAGAATGAATGCGCCAGGGATGAGCGCGAGAAGTGGATCATAGAGAATATACTGCTGAGCATTCTGCAGCATGGAACCCCATGAAGACTTTGGAAGCGCAACACCATAGCCAAGGAAGGAAAGTGCAGATTCATCGAGGATAGCACTTGCAACAGAGAGAGAAGCTGCTACGATGATCTGTGTTGCCATATTTGGAATGATGTGACGTGCAATAATCTTTGCATCGCTTACACCGAGAACCTTTGCAGCAACGACAAAGTCACGTTCCTTGAGTGTGAGAGTCTGAGCTCTTACGATACGAGCAACGCCTGTCCAGGAGAAGAGGGCGAGCATGATGATAAGTGTCGCCATATTGCTTGGAACAAAGGAGAAGAATACGATGATCATAAGAAGGCTTGGAACCGACTGGAAAATATCAACGATACGCATGAGGACAACGTCCACCTTGCCGCCGACATAGCCGGAAACAGAGCCGATGAGTGTGCCGATAACAACAGACACCACCATTGCAGAGAAGCCAACGGAAAGAGAAACTCTGCCGCCGTGGAGAGCTCTTGTAAAGGAGTCTCTGCCCAGCTCGTCTGTGCCGAACCAATGTTCAGCAGATGGAGGAGCCATCTTGTTCATAACGTCCATTTCATCAGGATCGTATGGAGAAAGTGTTGCAAAAACGGAAGAAAGAATAATTGTAAGGAGAATAACAAGGCAAAGAATAGCAAGCTTATTCTGCTTGAAGGAGGAAACAAGCTGCTGGAACACAGTACGTTCAAAAGAAGCTTCAACCTTGTTTTCTTCCTTTGCCACCTTGGCAAAATCTTCAGCTCTGAGAGCTGCCTTATCGAGGGATGTAAGTAACTTAGCCATATTTTACTCCTTTCCTATCTTGATACGTGGGTCTGCAATACCATAAAGCAGGTCGGCAAGGAAGTTACCGATAAGCAGAATAGTACAGGAGAACATTGTGATACCCATAACCATCGGATAGTCACGGTTATTGATGGAGCTCATACCGAGTGTACCGAGACCAGGCCATGCAAATACAGATTCAACGATGAAGGAACCTGTTACGAGTGTGCCGAAACGGGAGCCGACTGTTGTGATAACAGGAAGCATACAGTTCTTGAGCACGTGACCGTACATGATGCCGCGCTTGCCGATACCCTTGGAAAGAGCTGTCTGAACATATTCTTCTTCCATCTGTGTAATAGTATTGGAACGGATGTAACGTACAAAAACAGCCATGTTGTTAAGGCTGAGAACGACAGCAGGCATAATACCGTGCTTGATTACGTCCCAGTTGGAAACAACGCCGATTGTACGCATACCGGAGGATGGGAGCCACTTGAGCTGCATGGAGAATACGATGATGAGCATAATACCAAGCCAGAAAGCAGGCATGGAAACACCGATATATGTGATTGCGGAGATGATATTGTCAATCCATGAATTTTTGTGAGTACCCGCTATCAGCCCCAGCGGAATAGCCACTATAAGCGATAAAATAAGGGATGCGCCCATAAGACCGATAGTTGCAGGGAGCTTTTTGATGATTTCGCTGAGAACAGGCTCCTTTGTTGTGAGGGAGATACCCCAGTTGCCCTTGACCATCTTTGTTGCCCAGCTTGTATACTGTTCAACAGCTGTGCCGTCAAGACCGAGAGCTTCTCTCATCGCCTGAAGTTCAGCTTCTGTCAGCTTTCTGCCTGTTGCTTCCGGTGTCATATACATATAAAGTGGGTCGCCCGGAGCAAAGAAGATAACCGAGAAAGAGATGATGGATACCAGCACCCAGACCAGCACCATCTGAAGAAAACGTTTTGTAATAAACTTTTTCATAAGGTTTCCTTTCGTATAAATAAAGTGAAATAGCCCTCTTGACGAGGGCTATTTCAGCAAGAGAAAGTGATCTACAATTTGTTTATCAGAAATTTCTTACTTTACAATGGAGAGCTGTGTGAAGTCTTCGAATACAGGTGTTCTTGTGATTGTATCTGTGCCTTCAACGTCAGCTGTTGTTACGAATACGTAGTTAGGATATGCGATTGGGTATGCTACCATTTCGTCCTTTGTGAGCTGTTCAATCTTGTTGTAGAGTTCCTGACGCTGTGCTGGATCGAATGTGGAACGAGCGTCCTTCCAGAGCTGGGAGAGTTCATCAGTTGTCTTGAGGTTTACGCCCCATGTGCCGTTGAACATACCGTAAACTGTCTTGTCAGGGTCACCTACCTGGCCATAACCGTTGAGGTAGAATTCGTAGTCAGCATCTGTGCCGAATACCTTTTCAAAGAAGCCAGCGGATTCGATTGGTGTAACTTCGAGTGTGATACCAACGTTCTTGAGCTGCTGCTGGATGATCTGAGCTGTTTCCTTCATGTAAACACGTTCAGAGTTGAAGTAGAGCTTCATTGGCTTCTGGTCGAGGCCAGCTTCAGCTACGAGAGCCTTAGCCTTTTCGATATCCTGTTCGTAGCCCTTGAAGTCCTTGTTGTAGAATGTTGTAACGTTGCCGAGGATACCGTTAGCTGGAACAGCCATGCCTTCGCCGTAAGCACCAGCAATGATTTCTTCCTTGTTGATAGCTGCGAATACTGCTTCGAGAACGCGTGGATCTTCGAATGTTGGGCAGAATGCGTTAACTGCGAGGTAGTTTACACGGCCTTCTGGATACTGAACAACCTTGTAGTTGGAGTCAGAAGCATACTTTGCAACTGCCATGGAGTTAGCGAGTTCGAGGAAGTTGATTTCGCCGTTAGCGAGAGCGATTTCCTGTGCGGAGAGATCGGAGATGATCTTGAATGTGATTGTATCGATGGATGGAGCGCCGAGGAAGTAGTCTTCGTTCTTTTCAACTACGAGGTGCTGATCCTGTGCGAATTCCTTGAGCTTGTATGGGCCGTTACCAACGCCAGCCATGTTAGCTTCTACGCCAACGATGTTTGTGTTGCCGCCGAATACGTGTTCTGGGATGATTGTGAGAGCGCCGAGAAGGTCTGTGTAGGAAGCGGAAGCTTCTGGGAGTGTGATCTTAACTGTGAGGTCGTCGATCTTTTCGTAGCCAACAACTGTGTCGTTGAGGAATACGATGTTAGCGCCACCAGCACCGTTGTTTGTGTCAGCGATAACGTCCATTGTGAAGATCATGTCGTCAGCTGTGATAGCTTCGCCGTCGTGCCACTTCATGCCGTCACGGAGCTTAACTGTAACTTCCATACCGTCTTCAGAAACTTCGTAGCTTTCTGCGAGGTAGTATCTTGTTTCGTTAACGTCGATAACATAGAGTGGATCGTACATTGGGTTGAGCATGAGCATACCTTCCTTCATTGTCTCGAGGAGAGGGTTGAGGTTGGAGATGCAGGATGCGGATGGGATTACGAGGTTTGTTGGTTCAGCTGGTGCTTCTGTTGTAGGAGCAGCAGTTGTTGCTTCGCCTGCTGGAGCAGCTGTTGTTGCTGTTGTTGCTTCTTCCTTGGAAGAGCAGCCAGCGAACATGGAAAGTGCCATAACGAGGCAGAGCATGAGGCTGATAAGTCTCTTGTTCATGTGGGTTTCTCCTTAATTTAATAAATGTGGTTTAAGTGTGTCACAGCTCTGAAAATCCTTTGATTTTCTCAAGCCTCGATGATTCTATCATATCGTCAATTTAAAATCAATCTTTATTTGAAAATCTAATAATATTTTTTGTCAACACAGAAATAAATCTATATTTTTATGCATTTATGCTAAAATATAGCATTTTTCTATGGTTAATATTACCCTTTTCTATACTTGATATTGTCTTTTTCTATGTTATTTTTAAAACGATATGTTGTCATTTTCCTGATTTCATAAAGAAAAGACCACTCGGATGAGTGGTCTTTTGGGTTTATACATTTGCGATTAAGTTTGTGCCCTTATTGGTGAGGATATAGGCTTCGTTACCTGATTTTTCGATAAGGACTGTATTTTCGGCTTCGGTGATGATTACGTCAACACCTGCCAGCACGTTCTTTGTCATACGTGAATAGCCAAGCTTACGTGCTGTTTCTCTTGCTAAATCCTCACGTGTCATACTTATCTGCTCACGAAGCACTATGCAGAGTGCACACATAATTTCCTGATATGGAACATCTCTGATATCGCGGTTTGAAACACGGTAGTTGACATAGTTTTCAGGGTCCTGATCGTCATTCCAGTAGACCTTTTCGCCATTCTGGATAGTGGTCTTGAAGGTCATTTCATCCATAACTTCATCGAAACGCTCTCTGATACGGCTGCCGCTTCGTTCGATGCCATAGCTGTTAATGACTCTCCTGAGGAGCTGACCTTCCATAACAGGCGCTTCCGCCTTTACAACCTTGCCGATGCGTGAAGCAATCGAACGCTTCATAAGCGGTGCAAGGAATTCATCGGCGGTCATATCCTTCTGCGGCAAATCGGCTGTCACATATTCATGCTTGTCTGTCTGAGCCATCTTTGGCTTTTTCGCATTATCGTTGAGTGCAGGCTTCACAGGCTGAGCAGACTCAGGCGCCGGCTCTTCCTTGATTTCCACCTTATTTTTGATATTTTCAAGCTTTTCCACAATGCGGTCCAGCTCCTTACGGCTATTATCCCACCAGTCCATCGACCATACTCTGTGAATATTCCAGCCGAGACCTTCAAGCACAGAAATCTGCGCCACTTCTCTGTCCTTTGTAGTCTTTGACGCGCCATAGCTTGCGCCATCAAGCAGAATACCCATCATATATCGTTCAGAATTTTCAGGGTCCACAACGCCGATATCAATCTTATATTCCGAATGGCCCACATTTTTCTGTGTTTCATAGCCTTTTTCCTTAAGGAAAGCACAGATATTATCGGAAATACCCGCCATTCTGCCCTGCTGTTTTGCAGTATTGCTGTCAACAGCAAGCTTGCTTCCGCCTGCGTATTCCAAAAATGCCTTGAGAGCGGCAACACCTTCGGCGCTTGTGCGTGAAAGGTTTATCTGGTCAGGTGTGAGTGTGGAATAAACTATCATTTCATGGCGTGAACGGGAAACTGCAACGTTAAGACGCCTCCAGCCGCCATCACGGTTGAGCGGACCGAAGTTCATATAAACCTTGCCATCCTTATCAGGGCCATAACCGATGGAGAAGAGGATTACATCACGCTCATCGCCCTGTACACTTTCAAGATTCTTGATAAATACAGGCTCTTCCGATTCAAATGCCCATTTTTCGAGGACAGGGTCGGTCTTAAAGGCTTCACTCAACAGGTCATCGATAAGATTCTGCTGTGAAATATTGAATGTCACAACGCCGACACTCAGCTTTGAAGCTTCTTCATCGTGAGCGCGTCTTATAAGTTCAGCCACTATTGCTTCGGCTTCAGCGCGATTCTGTCTTGACTTGCCGCGCTCAAAGAGACCGTCAACGTGAACAAGGGTCACCTTGCTTTCTCTGTCATTGACAGATGGGAATGTATACAGCTTATTTTCATAGAACTGGCTGTTACTGAAGGCGATAAGGCTTTCGTGACGGCTTCTGTAATGCCACAGCAGATGTGTCTGAGGCATATTGAGAGCAAGACAGTCATCAAGAATACTTTCAAGGTCTTCAATATCGAGATTATCTTCATCGACGATATTTGTCGCGAAGAAGGATGTCGGAGGCATCTGCTTAGGGTCGCCTACAACAACTGCATTTTTGCCTCGTGCAAGAGCACCGACAGCCTTACATGTCGGAAGCTGTGAGGCTTCGTCGAATACGACCATATCGAAATGTTCGCGATTCGGATCGAGATACTGAGCGGCGGAAATAGGGCTCATCAGCATACACGGGCAAAGTCTTGGCAGAAGATTTGGAATCTGCTCGAAGATTCTGCGGATGCTTGTGCCTCGTCCGTTGCTGCGGATAGCTCTCTGCAGAATACCAAGTTCGGAGCTGTTTGCCGCTTCCTTTGTGAAGTCAGGAACACGTGAAGCAAGACGGCAGAAGATTTCCTTCTGAGTAAGGATTGCAAGCTCGCTGTCAAGACGCTTGAACTGACCGATTTTTTCTCTGAACACCGCGCCTGAGAAGTTATTGAGCACAGGCTCATTTTCGATGGCACGTGATGCCAGAAGCATAAATACAGCCTTTTTATAGGCAGGGATTATCTTATCGTGGGCAAGGCCCTTTTCATAGGCGTTTACAACAGGAGCAAGGTGCACTTCAAGAGCCTCTGCTCTGATGCCGTTCCATGTGATCCATTCCTTGAGATTATCGGCATTATCACGGATGTTACGGCACATCTGAAGCTCGTCTTCGCCCCAGTTTTCACCGTTATTTTCCCTGATAGTCAGCAAGGAATAAAGGACATCCTTTTCCTTCTGCATATCATTCCAGCCGTTTCGTGCGGCATTTATTGTGTCAGCAAGCGTGCTTACACCGCCGTAATTCTTACGGATATCATCATTTCCGCAGAGGTCACGGAGATTCTTTGCACTGCTCAGCATTTCTGCAGTAAGCTCGGAAATGCTCTTCCAGTCGGTACTGTCACCGACATAAAGATTGTGCAGGTCGTTGCCGTATTTTGCAAAAAGTGCATCGCCGGAAGCCTTTTCAGCCTGATAATCGGCAAGCAAGGCAAACTGCTGACCGAGTCCGTTTTTATCTATCTTGCCCTTTGCACAGCTCTGCACCTGCTTTACCACGCTGCCGACAGCGAAAAACTTCGCCACAAACCATTTGCCCGAAGCTTCATTAAACTGATTGAAAAGCTGTTTGCCGTCAAGCTTGAGGAAATCGTCTGTCCAGAAACGGCTGAGCTGTGTATGAAGCTCATTTGCCTTGATATAATGGTTTGCCATCTGGCAGATTTCCGCCATTGTACGGTCGAGATTTTCGCTCTCAGACCACGCACGCGGGAGATTTATAATTTCATTCAGCTCATTTGCGATGGAAATAAGCTTGTTGTATGCCGAAATATCGGCAGGTTTTGCCATTCCGATGCTTTCAGCAAAAGCATTTACCCCATTTATCGCCGTATTCAATGCCGATTCATACTTATCAAGAGCATCATTCAAAGCACCTCTGATATTCTGCGAATACATTGCACAGCCGACACGGGCAAGCGGATTGCCATATGGATGGCCTGTCTGCTTTGCCGCCGCAACAAGGCGCTCGGCTACAGTATTCTGCTTGTCCAGCATTTCAGGAGTAAGTTTTTCATAAATATCATGCGGGAAATTTTCGATATCGTCAGCGCTGCTGAAATGCTCATAACTGCTGATAAGGTCATAAAGTGTCATGCCGCAAATCTGCTTTTTATGGAGAGCGCCTGCATATTCATCAAGCTCATTACGCAAAGCCGCGATAGACGCCGCCTTCTGCTCATATTCTTCGGCAGTTGTATATTTTGTAACTTCTGTCGCAATGCGAAGCTGTTCGAGAACTTCCTTTTTCTTTGCCTTGTTTGAATGTAATTCAAGACAGAATGGGGCAAGTCCGATTTTCTTCAGACGCTTCTGCACGACCTCAAGTGCCGCCATCTTTTCGGCAACGAAAAGAACTGTCTTGCCCTGTGCGAGAGCGTTTGCGATAAGAGTTGTGATAGTCTGGGACTTACCTGTACCCGGAGGACCGTGAAGGACAAAGCTTTCGCCCTCTACCGCTTCACGGATTGCAAAAAGCTGTGAAGCATCGGCCGCCATCGGCAGAAATACATCATTTTCGGATACTCTTTCGCCGATAGTCATCTGCCTGGCTTCCCAGGCAAGCTTACCGTCCATAAGACTGCGGACGATTTTATTCTTCGCAAGGTCGTCAGCGCGGTTACGAATATCATTCCACATCACAAACTGAGAGAATGAGAAGGTGCCGAGATATGCCGATTCAAGCACATCCCACTTATTCTGCTCCATAACAGCCTGACGAATCGTTGTTAGCGTTTTGCGGATATCGATGCCGTGCTCATCCATCGGAAGCGGATCGAGGCCGTTTACAATGATGCCGAATTCCTGTTTGAGCATTTCAAGCAGAGTGATATTCATCTGCGGTTCATCGTCACGCAGACGGATAATATATCCCTGAGATGCCGACTTTCTCACGATATCGACAGGAATGAGAATGAGCGGAGCATATCTCGCTCTGACAGACCTCTTATTTTCATACCAGCGCAAAAGACCGAGAGCGAGATAGAGGGTATTGGCGCCGTTTTCTTCGAGAGAAGCCTTGGCTGTACGGTAAAGTGTCTTGATATTTCGTGTAAGTTCAAGCTCGGAAAGAGATGAGCGCAGGCGGTTATTTTTGAATTCCGACTTGATAATCTCACCGTTTTCGCCCATATCGTGCATATTTTCAAAGTTCAGTCCGCTTGTCGGCAGATGCCATTCATTAGGACGAGGGAATACGGCAAAATCATTGCCCTTGGAAAGTGCATCTTCAAGAGCATCGAGAGAATTGGTGAGAATCGGAATCATCACCTTGGACATACGCAGATTGATAAGGTTATTGCGCAGACCGAGGTCGAGAAGCTTGCGCTCCCACTGCACCTTTTTGGAAAAGGCTTCCTTTTTGAATGTATTGTCAACATTTATCGTTTCGCCAAACTGAGTTGGAGCGGAAGTCAGCTTGCCTTCATCAAGCTGCTCTCTTTCAACCTTCCAGCCGCCTTCGGAAGCGACACGGACAGGAAGCGGAGTGATACCGCTCAGACGTGCACGGGCGATATCGATAATATATTCGACAGGCTCGCCGCCTGTAAATTCCTTTTCTGCCGATGCCTTTGCATCGTCGAAGGATGCACCCTTGCCTGCAGCAAAGAGTGTGGATTCGATTACGGCGATTTCATTTACACCGCTGGCAAGGCGTTTTGTAATAAGTGATGTATCGTCCTGCACAGATTCAGGGAAGGACAGGTCTTCAAGCCAAACACCCACGAAAATATGTCCCTTTTTGATTATAAGAATCGGATGGAGGCCAATGGATTCAAGACAGGAGGCATAAAGCAGAGATAAATCAAGGCAGTTGCCCATCTTATATGCCATAACTGCGTCGCAAAGGCGGACGCGCTGACCTACACTTTCAAAGCTTGCAGGAAGCTCGGCATAGACGATATTCTGCTTCTGAATTGCGCCAAAAACTGCCGCTGCCTGAGAAAGCACTCTGCCCGGGTCATTTGACTGATAGGCATCGAGAGATGGGTCCTTTGTCCATTCTTCAAGCAATTTTGCCGCTTCGGCATTGATTTTATATACTTCAGGATGATTTGGCGTTACAAATGATGCGATAAGGTCCGGATAATATGTATAGCCGTGCCATTCGTCCATGGCAAGGATTGTGATTTCATTTATATCGGTGAAAATTGTCTTTTCGCCCTTTTTCAGCTGGATATAGAGCAGGCCTGTCACCTTTTCCATAACTGTGACAAGATATTCGGCATTGAGCATCAGGCGGACATCTCTGACTTCAAATACGCTGTTTGCAGGAATATAGTCGATGTTGCGTGTCAGCTCAATACATAGGTCAGGCTTTGCATGGATGACAAGCTGGATATTTTCCAGCGGCTCATCGGAATTATTGACGATGGAAAGACTGCGTACAACAGGGATTTTATTCTGCTGAAGTGCATAGTGGACAACAGGCAGAACATTGCTTTCGACACGCACCTGACGGCTCATAAGATAATCATGTTCCGCCTGAGTAAGTGCAATATTTTCAGCAGCCATATCTGCCTTTTCGCTTCGCTGTGATGCAGGCATTTCGGATGCATTCATATTCATTTTAAGCTGATTTATCTGGCTTTCAAGATCGATATTGCCATTATTTTCAGGCATAACGAAGTCTTCCGGCATATAGTTCCAGTTGCCGTAAACCTCCATAAACCATTTGCTCAGGCTGTGCGCCATACGCAGGAATGTTTCCATATCGCCAAGCTGACTGCCGAGGAAGGCGGCATCGCTTGCGCCCGTTCTGACGGCAAAAAGAATGTCATCGATCTTTTCAGGCAGACGTCCTTCTCTGCGCAGAACTTTTATGCGTTCTTCTGTATTGAGCTCAGCAGGCACAGAAATATTCTCATAATCAATCATAAGCCCCACGATGCGCTGTGCAAGCGACCACAGCTTTGTGATGCACATCTGAGGTGAAGTATAAAGACAGGCTTCCGCTGTCATGCCGATTTCGGCAATTTCAGGCCAGTATCTTGAAAGGAATTCAAAATTCGATCTCATTAAAGACCCCTTTCCCGCAACTTTATGCGGACATTGGTATAGATATAATAATTATAGCACTATTTGAAAGTCAAAACAAGAAGCAGAAGAATATATTGGAAATTGCAATCAAAAAGACCACCCGTATGAGTGGTCCTCTGTTTTATCTTTCAATGTACATATGTCGGAATACACAGTGCATTATAATATGTAGATAATCACGGGCAGGAATTTCTTTTGCCAGTTTATTCAGTTTTTCATTACGCTCCTGCATACTGCCCTCCTCTGAAAATTATAACCAAATTATACTACTATACAATTTGAATATCAAGTTTTTTGTCTGAATTAAATATGTCCTTCTCGTGCTGTTTGACACTTTTTAGGCTTTATGCTACAATAATTCTATCAACCTCAAGGAGATTTTGATTATGGCTGAGATGCTTTTTAAGACGAGGGGTAATGCTTCGCCAGGTGGCAAGGCGAGGGTTTATTTTACTTGTCATCCTGATGATTTTGACCGATATTTTGAATCGGTCTGTGAATATATTTTCAAATCCCACGACTGCGCTGTATATTATTCAGAGGATATGACGTCCGCTATGGATGAAACCGACCTTGAAAGCTGCAACTTATTTGTTGTACCTGTAACTTTCAAGCTTCTTTCGACAGAAAATCGTGCAATGGATGATGTTAAGTTTGCTATGGACAAGCATATTCCTGTACTGCCTCTTATGATGGAAAACGGTCTGGATTCTATCTATTCAAGTCCTGATAAGTTTGGCGAATTGCAGTATCTTTCGCCACTCAGCAATGATACCACCGAAGTTTCCTTTGAGGAAAAGCTGAAAAAGTATCTTGAATCAGTCCTCGTTTCCGATAAAATGGCAAAGCGAATACGCGCGGCATTTGATGCGTATATCTTTTTAAGCTATCGCAAAAAGGACAGAAAATACGCAAATCAGCTTATGCGTATAATTCATTCCAAGCCAGAATGTCGTGATATTGCCATATGGTACGATGAATTTTTAACTCCGGGCGAAAGCTTCAGAGAAAATATTGATAAAATTCTTGCCGACAGCAAGCTTTTTACCCTGCTTGTAACTCCGAATCTGCTTGAAGAAGCCAACTTCGTTATGGCCAACGAATATCCTGCGGCACTCAGGTCGGGCATTTCAATCATTCCTGCCGAAATGGAAGATACTGACCATAATACCCTTGCTGAAAAATATACAAATCTCCCTGAAATCGCAAATCCTTATGATGACGAATCTTTCAGACACCGTCTTGTCGATACACTTTCCAATCTTGCAATAAAGTCCAACGACACCGACCCTGAGCATAATTTCCTCATCGGTCTCGCCTATCTCGATGGCATCGACGTGGAAGTAAATCGCGAAAGAGCTCTCGAGCTTATCACTTCTGCCGCAAATGAAAATCTCCGTGAAGCCATGGAAAAGCTTTATTATATGTATTACAATGGCACCGGTGTGGCTCTTGATTATAACAAGGCTGTCTTCTGGGGCGAGAAGCTGGTCAGATATTACACCAATAAGTTTGGTGAAAACAATAAATATGTCCGCGAATGGTTAAACCGCCTTGCTCTGCTTTATCAGTCAAACGGCAACTATAAAAAGGCTCTCGAAATCGGCGACCAGCTTTATAAATATTATCTCAGCCATGATGGCGAAGATTCTGCAAATACTATCGTTACACTTGGCAATCTTGCCTCCTATTACAGCTCTCTCGGATACTATTCCAAGGCTGTCGAAGTAGGCGAAAAGGTCTACAATTACAGACTCAGAAACAATGGTGAAAGCAGTCCGCAGACATTTCTTTCTGTCAACAATCTTGCTTCATATTATAATGAGCTGGGTAATTCACGTAAAGCTGTTGAACTTGCGCAGAAAGCACTTGATGGACGCCGCAGATATTTCGGCGACGAACATCCTGAAACAATAAACTCACTGGGCAATCTTGCTTCATTTACCAATTCACTGGGCGACAGCAAATCTGCCGTTCAGCTTTGTTCCGAAGCCTATACTCTCAGTTCAAAGGTACTTGGCGAAAACCATCCTTCCACCCTGCTTATCCTGAGCAATCTGGCTACATATTACAAGGCATCAGGCGATCACCACAAGGCAATCGAGCTTTGCACTACTGCATACAATTCCCGAGTCAAAGTATTGGGTGAAATGCATCCTGATACTATTACATCGCTTAATAATCTCGCCAGTTACCATATGGCCTTTGGCAATTACAATAAGGCTCTTGAGCTTGATGAAAAAGTTTATACACAAAGACTCAGAGTTCTTGGCGAAGAACATCCTAAGACAATCGATTCAGTAAACAATCTCGCTGTCGATTATAGCCGTACTGCAGAATATGAAAAAGCTGCTGAGTATGGTGAAAAAGCCCTTGCTTTATATACAAAAACTCTTGGTGAGAATCATCCTGCCGCCCTCAATGCCCTCAGTAATCTTGCGTCTATATATAAAAACTCAGGCAACTTTGCAAAGGCAGCTGAACTTTCAGAAAAGTCATATATTCTCCGTCGTGATACTCTTGGTGAAAGTCATCCTGATACGGTTGCTTCTCTCAGTAATCTTTCGGTTTATATGCAAAATCTTGGCAACTCCCAAAAAGCGGTCGAACTTGGCGAAAAGGCTTATAAGCAGAGATGTGATATTCTCGGTGAAAATCATCCCGACACGCTTCTTGCTCTTAACAATCTCGCATCTTTCTATAATAGTTGCGGAGATACTGCAAAAGCTCTTGAGACCATCGAAAAGGTGTACAATCTGAGATGTAAAATCTCAGGTGAAAACCATCCTAAAACACTTACAGCCCTCAGCAATTATGCGCTGTACAGCCATTCAAATGGCAAAAATGAGCAGGCTCTTGCCCTTGGCGAAAAAGCACTTGCTCTTTCCATCGAAATTTTCGGTGAAAATCATGACGAAACTGCAAAAGTAATAAATAATATATCATTATTCCATCATTCTCTTGGAAATCACAGCAAAGCTGTTGAGTTGGGCAAAAAGGCTTATGAGATTTACCTCAAAACTATCGGCACAGATCATCTGCTGGTTGTCACCCTGCTGAAAAATCTTTCTGTATACCATTACGCTCTCAATGACTACACAAACGCTGAAATCTGGTGCGGAAGATATTATGAACTTTCACTTAAGCTGAATGGTGAGAATCATCCTGAAACTATTTCAAGCGTTAATGATTATGCTGCCATCTGTTTCACCAACGATAAGTTTTCTGCTGCCGCTCAGCTTTTTGAAAAGCTTTACAATATACGCAAAGCTCAGTTGGGCGAAAACCACGGCGACACCTTGATTGCCCTCGCTAACTATAGCTACAGCTGCGCCCGTGCGGGTATGTATGACGAAGCTTTATCTTTATATAAGAAGCTTTATGACGGCTACTGCAAAACTCTCGGCGAAAATGCCGAAAAAACTCTGGATATTCTTGCCCGACTTGGCGGGGCATATTATAATGTCAATGACCACGAAAAGGCAGCCGAAACCTATTACAAGCTTTATCAGGTGCGTTGCCAGGTATCAGGTGAAAATGATATTGCCACAATGCGTGCCCTTGCCAATTATGCATATGAATTGACTGATGATGAAAAATATGCCGAGGCAATCGAGCCTTCGAAGAAGGTATATGAAGCCTTTGTAGCCCACTATGGTCAGCATCATAAAGCTACTGTTGCAATTTTGGATAATCTCGGCTACTGCTATGCAAAACTTGATAAATATGATGATGCACTTGAAATATATAAGCAGGTCTATGATTTGAGATGCATAGCTTTCGGTGATAAGCATAAAAGTACAGTTTATGTGCTCATTTCTCTCGGTACTGCACATAAAAAGATCGGAAATATCCCACAGGCTGTGGAATATTATGCCAGAGCATATAACATCTTCCTTGAAACACTCGGTGCCGATCATAAAGATACAATAAATGTCAAAGCTAAACTTGATGAGCTGAAATAATAGTAACAAAAAGCCTCCCTTGTATCAGGGAGGCTTTTTATGTATATGTATAGACCGGCGTCCCCGACGGTCCGCAAAATAAAAAAGACATCCTTTTGGATGTCCAGGAAGGCCGAGCGGGCAAATTCATTTTGCCCAGCGAGTATTTAATCATAAGGGGACCCCATAAAGCCTGCTTTATGGGGAAATGAAAAAAGTCACTCGATTGAGTGACTTTTGTTTAG
>JAZUBN010000063.1:0-2296 GCA_045638565.1 Oscillospiraceae bacterium
CTACACCTCATCCACCACCAAAGGTGGTCCCCCTTCCCCTCAAGGGGAAGGCTGAGGCGGTGCTATTTCTTTTTCAGTTTCTTTATAATTAAAACTGCAATTGCAATTATAAGTATTGTGCTGACTGCGATAGTGGGCCAGGAAAGGTTTGGTCCTGCGATGAATATTGCTGTCGGTCCGTCTGCACCACCGATTATGCCTATCGATGCCTGATTACTGCAGACATTTCCGACAGACAAGGCTAAAATCAGCACGATAATCGTGATAATGGCGAAAACCAGCTTATTTTTCACCGTTTCCCGCCTCCTTCATAAGAGCATCGACTTCAGCCTGAGTAAGCGCGCGATACTGCCCTGCCTTGAGGTCGCCAAGTTTAAGACTGCCCACAGCCACTCTCTTGAGGAATATCACTTTATATCCGCAGCTTTCGCACATCTTGCGAATCTGGCGGTTTCTGCCCTCGCGGATTTTCACCGAAAGGACAACGCCGTAATCTGTATCGGAGATTTTGCGGACAATCGGCTTTGCTATCTTATATCCGTCGATTTCACGGACATTTTCCATAAGACCTGCAGCATCTTTATTTTTATCGCCCATCATGCCGACGAGATATTCTTTATACATCTCGTGTCGAGGGTGTGTCAGCTTATATGTAAGGTCGCCGTCATTGGTCATTATCAAAAGACCTTCCGAATACATATCAAGTCTGCCCACAGGATAGACTCGCTCAGGCTCATTTATAAGCTCGGTCACATTCTTTCTGCCCTTTTCGTCAGCGGCAGTTGTCACATAACCCTTTGGCTTATTGAGCATAAAATATACATTTTCACTTTTCTTTGGGAGCGGCTTGCCGTCTATCGTGATTTCGTCAAGGTCACTCGCCTTGTCGCCGATAGCTGCCACTATGCCATTGACCGCTACTCTGCCCTCCGAAATAAGCTCTTCGGCCTTTCTTCGTGAGCAGATGCCTGCGGCGGCAATTATTTTCTGAAGCTTTTCAGTATTTCCCATATATTAAATACATTCCTTTTATGCGGCGTATTTTCCACATCCTGTGTATAATAAAGGTCGGTTTTGCCCACCATCACATCGTCCAGATAAATGTGTACTTCGCCGTATTTTTCGCCTTTTCGGGCGGTATTATAGATAAAACGAGGGCCATAAACGATGGTTTTTATAGTTTCGCCCTCTGTTATCGGAATTTCTGTTATGTTCTGCGCCTTAACGGGCACAGATATTGATTTTTCCCCAACAACGGGGATGCTTACTGTGTAATTTTCGTCCACAGCCTGTGCATTATTTGCCGTTTTGCAATGCTCTGCATAAAGGTCAAGATGGTCGTCCCAGTCATCGGGAGCATTCAGCGTGACGATGATATATTGTCTGCCCCCCTTGTCGGCGCACGACACAAGACACCGCCCTGCCTTTTTTGTAAAGCCGGTTTTGACACCGATTATGGTGTCGTCCATTCTGAGCAGTTTATTGTGGTTTGTAAAATGTCTGCCCTCGATCTGGATGGCGGTTGTGGCGACTATTTCACGAAAAACTTCGTTTTTCATAGCCTCCGCCGTGATAAGTGCAAGGTCATGGGCTGTTGTCAGATGCTTTTCTCCGTCAAGTCCGTTGGGGTTTTCAAAGAAGGTGCTTTCCGCCCCTATCCCGATTGCTCTTGCATTCATCAGAGTTATGAAATCCGCCTGATTTCCTGTATAAATCGAGGCAAGAGCCACGGCGGCATCGTTTCCCGAAGCCAGAAGCAGACCATAAAGCAGAGCTTTAACAGACACTTCTTCGTCCGGCTTAAGGTACATCGACGAGCCTTCTGTCCCTGTCCATTCCCGTTTTATTTTTACAATTTGATCAGCGTCATACAATTCGAGAGCCACAAGAGCCGTCATAATTTTGGTGGTGCTGGCGAAGAGCATATGCTTATCCATATTCTCCCCGGCTATGAATTCGCCTTTAAGCACATCGTAGACGGCATAGCTTTTTGCCGATATTCCACAGCAAAGCTGGGCAAAAATGCCCCATATAACAAGTATGCACAGTAATTTTTTCATAAACTCACCTCAGGGATTTATATGATATGAGGTGATGGAATATGAATGTTTACCTCTCCGTCACACTTCGTGTGCCACCTCTCCTGAAACAGGAGAGGCTATTGGGAGGGTATCGGAGAAGGCTGAAATTATTACAGGATTTCGCCCTTTGGGAGTTCGTCTTCTTCTGTATAATATTCAACTTCGAAGTCAGGGAGGTTATCTTCCACAGCTTCTTCCGCTGCAGGAGCCTTTGC
>JAZUBN010000064.1:0-9200 GCA_045638565.1 Oscillospiraceae bacterium
AAGGTGGAGGTAGCGAGTTCGAGCCTCGTAATCCGCTCCATTTGATTGACAGGAGAATAAAACCTCCTGTCAATTTTACAATTAAGATGAATACGGCGCCATAGCCAAGTGGTAAGGCAGAAGTCTGCAAAACTTTTACGCCCCAGTTCAAATCTGGGTGGCGCCTCCAAAACAAAAAAGCAAGTCAAACGACTTGCTTTTTGTTTTGAATGAAGTATTTCTTGCGGAAATATGAAGACGCTTCGCTTATGAAGCAGACTTCGTCTATGAAGTAATTTTTGAAGAATTAAATGCTTCGCTTCATGTTTTACATTCCAAAATACTTCATAGCAGTTTACTGCTGCTTAATGTCAAAGACACTTCATTTCTTCCTCACACCCCACGCGGGTGTTTTTTATTTTGTCGAAAACTTCTGCCAACTATATTTCTCCTTCGCCTTGCAAAATGCCATTCAAATTGGTATAATAATTACATCTGAAAACAACACGGACGGTGTAAAATGAAAAATATAATCAAAGAACTTACAGATAAATTGAATCATTATGCCAAGCTCTATTACGAAGACGATGCCCCTGCCATCTCCGACTATGAGTACGATATGATGGCCCAGGAGCTGAAAAAGCTTGAGGCAGAGCATCCTGAATATATTCAGCCCGATTCTCCGCTCCATCGCATTGGCGGCAAACCTCTCGAAAAGTTTGAACAGATAACTCACGCTTATCCGATGGAAAGCCTCAACGATGTATTTTCATTCGATGAAATCCGCGACTTTGACAATACTGTCAAGGAGCGTTTTCCACAGGCTGTTTATTCTGTCGAAGTGAAAATCGACGGTCTTTCGGTCTGCCTTGAATATGAAAACGGCTATCTTAAGACGGGCTCCACACGCGGTGACGGCACTGTGGGCGAAGTTGTGACCAACAATATCCGCACAATCAAGGAAATTCCGCTGAAAATCGACAATGACCGCCATATTTTCATCCGCGGCGAGGTGTATATGCCGCATAAATCCTTCAATGAAATAAATGAAAAGCGTGAGAAAAACGGCGAGCAGCTTCTTGCCAATCCAAGAAATGCGGCGGCAGGCTCGCTCCGTCAGCTTGACAGTAAAATTTGCGCCGAAAGAAAGCTTTCCATCTTCTGCTTTAACCTGCAGAACAGCGCAGAATTGGGCGTTTTCAGCCACGAAAAAGGCCTTGAGCTGATTACATCTCTCGGTCTTAAAACCGTTTCTCCACGTCTTAAAACAGGGGATATCGAAGAGGTTCTTGCTTTTATTGAAAAGGTGGGCACAGACCGATATACTCTCGATTTCGATATCGACGGCATCGTCATCAAGGTGGATGATTTTGAAATAAGAAGTGCAATGGGCTCGACAGCAAAGGCTCCGAGATGGGCAGTTGCCTATAAGTATCCGCCTGAAGAAAAGCCTACAATCCTCCGCGATATTCCAATAAAAGTGGGCCGCACAGGTGTGCTTACTCCGAATGCCGAGTTTGACACAGTGCGTCTTGCCGGCACAAGCGTTTCACGCGCCACCCTTCATAATCTCGACTTCATCCGTGAAAAAGATATCCGCATCGGCGATACAATCATCGTCCGCAAGGCGGGTGATATCATCCCTGAAGTTGTGCGTGTTGATACAACAAAGCGCACAGGCGAGGAAATTATTTTCAATATGCCGACACATTGTCCTGTCTGCGGCGCAGAAGTGCGTGTTGATGAAGAGCAGGCGGCTATAAAGTGTACAGGTGCAGAATGTCCTGCACAGCTTTCGAGAAAGCTGACTCATTTTGCAAGCAGAGCAGCTATGGATATCGAAGGACTTTCCGAAGCTCGCATCGATATGCTGCTCGAAGCAGGACTTATTAAAAATCAGGCCGATTTGTATAAGCTCAGTCCGCAGGATGTGGCTCAGCTCGACAGAATGGGGGCAAAATCGGCAGAAAATCTTATCACAGCCATCGAAAACAGCAAATCCCGCGGTCTTGCAAAGCTGCTTTTCGGTCTGGGCATCGATCTTATCGGCCAGAAGGCGGCAAAGGTGCTGGCGCAGAATTTCGCCGATATGGATGAAGTTATGGCGGCAGACAAGGAAAAACTGACATCCATCTATGATTTCGGCGAAAAGATGGCAGACAGCCTTATCGACTGGATGACATCCGAGCAGGGCAGAGACCTTATTGCCAAGCTGAAAGAAGCGGGTGTCGATATGACAAGCAAGGAAGAAAAGGCTCTCGATATTCTCAAGGGCAAGACTTTCGTTGTGACAGGCACACTCAGCCGATACAGCCGTACGGAAATCACAGCGCTCATTGAAAAACTGGGCGGCAAGGCAACCGGCTCGGTTTCCAAAAAGACAAGCTATGTTGTGGCAGGTGAGGACGCAGGCTCCAAGCTGAAAAAAGCAAACGAGCTTGGTATTCCTGTACTTTCTGAAGAAGATTTTGAAAAAATGATAGCTGAAATGTAAAATAAAAAGACCACTCATATGAGTGGTCTTTGTTTATGCAAAAATTGCCTTGTGATTTCTTATTCGTTTTCTGCATTCTTTGCCTGAAGACGCTGGAGACGGTCTGTTGTGGCAAGAACGAAATTCTTAAGGATTTCTTCTGCATACTTGACAGATTCAGGGTCAAGCTGGGAGAGAAGTCTGATAATACCTGTGAAAGCTGTGTTGTTTTCTGTACCGAAAAGCATATAATCAACAGGGAGGTTAAGGATAGAGGACATATTGCAGAGAGTCTGCATGCTCATACCCTTGAGACCGAGTTCTATATCAGAGCAGAACTTAGGAGTTACACCAAGATATTCTGCCATCTTTTCACGGCTGTAACCGAGATATTCACGCTGAGTTCTGATTCTTTTGCCGATTGCATGGAGATCAAGTTCCATATTTTCACCTCTGTTTCTATTTGTATAGTATAATACCCATTGCTTATATAGTAAACTTATTTTCAGAAAGTTAAAAGCAACTGATGGAGTATAAATTATTACCCTTAAAGTTATAAGTGGGCATTTTCTGAACTTTTTATTAGTAAAAATGCGGAAAAATGGCATATAAATGACGATAAAATGAATGAAATGCAGTGGGGTGAAAAAGGCATATGTGGTATAAATATTGTACACATAAATAAAAAAGAGCAACAAAAAACCTCGCAGTGATGCGAGGTTTGATTTGCGTTGCAATTAGTTAGCTCTTGTAACCTTGCCAGAACGGAGACAACGTGTACAAACATTGATATGTGTTGGAGTTCCCGCCACAATAGCCTTAACTCTTCTTACGTTAGGCTTCCATGCTCTGTTTGTTCTTCTGTGGGAATGGGAAACCTTAATACCAAATGTAACGCCCTTGTCGCAGATTTCACATCTTGCCATATGTCGCACCTCCTCTATAGTACTTATAAATAATTTTTTTATTTCTAATCGACTTTTAGTATGATAACATAAAATAACAAAAAAATCAATACCTTTTTTAAAAATAATTTGACGAAATTAAAACAAAAAGTATAAAAATATTTTGTATTGCAAAAAGGGTTTATATATATTATAATGTATTGTATAACTTAATGTATTATTTTATTGAAAAGGAGATAGTTATGCAGCCTTTTGTTAAACTTACGGAACTTATAAAAGAATTCAATCTTAAAATAGAATATGCCCCTGACGGTTATGAGCTTTATAAAATCTTTCAGGAAGGCGTAAACCGTGCCGCTCTCCAGCTTACAGGCTTTTTCGATAACTTTGACAGCGGCAGAGTGCAGCTCATTGGCGGCGTTGAACATATCTTCCTTGAAAAGATGACAAGCGAAGAAAGAACAAAGGCATTTGATGACCTTTTTGCCTTCGGCATTCCTATCGTCATCTTTGCTCACGGTATGCCTCCTTTCGATGAAGCTATCGAGATGGCAAAGAAGCATAATATTGTTGTTGCATTCACAGAGGAAATGCCTACAAATCTCATCGACGCAATGAGTGCATGGCTTCGCACACATCTCGGTCCTGAAACAACAATCCATGGCGTACTTGTGGAAGTTTACGGCGAAGGCTGTCTGCTTCTCGGTGACAGCGGTGTAGGTAAGAGTGAAACTGCAATCGAACTTATCAAGCGTGGCCATCGTCTTATTGCCGACGATGCTGTTGAAATCAAGAAAATGTCGGCTAAGGCCCTCGTCGGTAAAGCTCCTGAGCTTATCAGATACTTTATCGAGCTTCGCGGCATCGGTATTGTCGATGTAAGACGTCTTTTCGGTATGGGTTCCGTTAAGGTGACAGAAAAGGTTGAGCTTGTAATCAATCTTGAAAAATGGCAGGAAGGCAAGATGTATGAACGTCTTGGTATGGACGAAACATACACAGAGATTCTCGGCGTAAAGGTGCCTTCTCTCACAATCCCTGTACAGCCTGGACGTAACCTTGCTGTCGTAATCGAAGTTGCAGCTATGAATAACCGTCACAAGAAGATGGGCTATAATGCGGCAAAGGAACTCGATCAGCGCGCACAGGAAATCGCCGAACGCGAAATGAATTCTTTGTAACCACTTTATAAATCATCAGCACATAAAAATACGAATGGAGGAATACTCTTGTCTGAAAAGAAAAAAGGTACAGTCGACATGCTTAACGGCAGTCTGATGAAAAATATATGGCTTTTTGCCATCCCGCTTATGTTCACAAACTTTATGCAGACCATGTTCCAGGCGGCTGACCAGGTTATCGTCGGCAAATTTGCCGGTCAGCAGGCGCTTGCAGCAGTAGGCGCAACAGGCTCACTCTGCTTTTTGATCATCTCGCTTTTCAGCGGTCTGAGTATGGGCAGTAATGTTATAATCGCCCGCTATCTTGGTGCAGGCAACGAGGAAAGAGTAAAAAAAGCCGTTCATACAACGGTCACTATGGCTCTTGTATGCGGTGTCCTGCTTACAATACTCGGCTATGTGCTTTCACGCCCTATGCTTGAACTGATGAGCACACCATCTGACATCATCGATATGAGTACGCTCTATATGCGCCTTTACTTCTTCGGTTCGATGTTCGGCATCACATATTTCTTCGGCGGATCTATCCTCAGAGCAAAGGGTGATACAAAGCGCCCTATGTACTTCCTTATGGTCAGCGGTGCTACAAATGTAGTTCTCAATCTTATTTTTGTTATTGCATTTGATATGGGTGTTGCAGGTGTTGCATGGGCGACAGTAATTTCTCAGGCTATCGGTGCAGGTCTTGTTATTGCAACACTTTGCACACAGAAGGATGTAACACATCTCGAAATTAAAAAGCTTGGTATCAATGCACACGTGGCATGGGAGATAATCAGAATTGGTGTTCCTGCAGGTCTGCAGAGTATGGTATTCTCTCTCAGTAACGTTGTCGTTCAGTCTTCCATCAATTCCTTTGGCTCATCTGCCATCGTTGCAGGCAACAGCGCAGCGGCCAATATTGAAGGCTTCGTCTATATCGGTATGCAGGGCTTCACACAGGCATGTATGACCTTCACAAGCCAGAATATCGGTGCAAAGCGTTATGAACGAATCAAGGAAATTATGAAGCTGACAATGAAGCTCACTCTCACATGTACAGCTATAATCAGCTTTGCTGTATGGTTCTTCGGTGAGCCAATCCTCGGCCTTTATACATCCGATGCAGAAGTTGTCGAAGTCGGTATGGTACGCCTTACTTATGTCGTGCTTCCACTCATTCTTCAGGGTCTCCTCGATGTAATCGTGGCATCAATGCGCGGTATGGGCTATTCCCTCATTCCTACTATCACAATGATAATCGGTATCTGCGGCGTCCGTCTTACATGGATTGCTACAGCGTTTGCTTTCTGGGGCACATTGCCTGTTATCTATCTCTGTTATCCATTAAGCTGGGGCACAACAAGCCTTATCCAGAGCTTCTTCTGGAAGAACTGCCACGATAAGGTTGTCCACAGAGCAGATGCATAATATTCCGCTTGACATTTTATATTGTACATACTATAATATAAGAGTAAACTAAATATACAGGGGTGCTTTAACCGGCTGAGAGTACGCATGATGCGTTAAACCCTTAACCTGATCTGGGTAATGCCAGCGTAGGGAATGAATGACAAGCATTTAAAAGCCTTACGAGATAATTATCGTAAGGCTTTCTTTTTGGGGGCAACTGCTCCATAAATCAATAGCACACTCATCGACGGCTCTTTTTCCGCCATAAAGGCTAAAAATCCTCGTTAATACACAAAGTATTGCCTGCGGCTTTTAGCCATCCTGACGAAAAAATATCTCGTCGCTGAATGCACTCTGATTTATTACACAGCTGCTGATTGCCTGTCTTCATTTGTCGGAGCCTCGGAAAAGAGGACTTTTATGAACACAAAATCTATAACAAAAGGCGCCATAATGGTGGCGCTGGCAACTGTACTGTCCTACATCAAAGTCTATACTCTGCCTAACGGCGGCTCTATAACTGCGGCAAGTATGGTGCCGATAATCTTCATCGCCCTCACCTGCGATTTCAAAACGGCAATTATGACATCGCTTACCTATTCTGTAATTCAGATGATGATAGGCTTCTATCCGCCGCCAACACAGGACTTTATATCATTTATGATCGTAATTTTCTGCGATTATGTAATTGCTTTCGGTATCCTCGGTCTTGCAGGAGTTATCGCAAAGCCATTTGAAAATAAGAAAGTCGGTGCAGTTTTTGCCACAGTTTTTGTAATATTTATCCGCTTTGTATGCCACTATATTTCCGGTATCACAATATGGTCATCCTATGCCCCTGAAGGCACACCGGTCTGGCTCTACAGCCTTACATACAACGGCAGCTATATGGCTCTCGAAGGCATAATTTCAATAATCGCTATTATGTTTATCTGGAACAGCATCAAAATTAAACAGTAATCAAAACACCACCCTTGCAATAGTATATTGCAGGGGTGATTTTTTATGACAGATAAATGCAGTATGTATGAAATGGGCGACAAGGAGGTCATTAACCTCCATGACGGCGTGCGCCTTGGCTATATAACCGATGCTGAAATAGATATAAATACCGGTCAGGTGGTGTGTTTTATCATAGAAGGCAGGCGAAAATTTTTCGGTCTTATGGGCAAAGAGCCCGATATAAGTATAAAATGGGAAGATATAGAGAAGATAGGAGAAGACCTCATATTAATCCGCAAAGAAACTTCTGATATGAAACTTTTGCCCGAGAAAAGATTTTATTATTAGTTATATCCATCAGGTCAATCGGTAAAATACACAAAATTTACAATATTTTTTTGTGTAAACCTCTTGATTTTTCTCTCAATATATGGTATTATACTAAGGCTGATTACACACGCAATAGCTGTGTCCGTCCTTTGCTGTAACCCAACAACAGTTATCGGATGCATAAGGCTATGCGGAGGTGAAATAAAAGGAGGAAAATAATAATGTCAGTAATTTCAATGAAGCAGCTTTTGGAAGCAGGTGTGCACTTTGCCCACCAGACAAGAAGATGGAACCCTAAGATGGCAGAATTCATCTTCATGGAAAGAAACGGTATCTACATCATCCACTTTCAGAAGACAGTAAAGAAGCTCGAAGAAGCATACTTCTTCGTTCGTGACATCGCAGCAGAAGGCGGCGAACTTCTCTTCGTTGGTACAAAGAAGCAGGCTCAGGACGCAGTTAAGGAAGAAGCTGAAAAGATCGGCATGCACTATGTAAATGCAAGATGGCTCGGCGGTATGCTCACAAACTTCAAGACAATGCGTCAGAGAGTTGAAAGACTCAACCAGCTCAACAAGATGGCTGAAGATGGCACATTCAACCTTCTCCCTAAGAAGGAAGTTGTTAAGCTCAAGCTCGAAATCGAAAAGCTCGAAAAGTACCTCGGCGGCGTTAAGAACATGAAGAAGCTCCCAGCAGCTCTCTTTGTTGTTGACCTCAAGAAGGAAAAGAACGCTCTCATGGAAGCTAAGAAGCTCGGCATTCCAGTTGTTGCTATCGTAGATACAAACTGTGACCCAGACGAAGTTGACTACGCTATCCCAGGTAACGATGACGCTATCCGCGCTATCAAGCTCATCGCTTACGCAATGGCAGCTGCAGTAACAGAAGGCCGTCAGGGCGAACAGCTCACAGCAGAAGCTGAAGTAGCTGAAGAAGCAGCAGAATAATTTTTGCAATATAAATATAAAAATATCGGAGGATACTAATATGGCATTTACAGCTCAGGACGTTAAGCGTCTTCGTGAAATGACAAACGCAGGTATGATGGACTGTAAGAAGGCTCTTTCTGAAACAGACGGCGACTTCGACGCAGCTATCGCATTCCTTCGCGAGAAGGGTCTCGCAGCAGCAGCTAAGAAGGCTGGTCGTGTTGCAGCAGAAGGTATGGTTTATGTTAATGTTGCAGAATGCGGCACAGCAGTTATGGTAGAAGTTAACTCTGAAACAGACTTCGTTGCTAAGAACGAAGAGTTCCAGAAGTTCTGCGCAGGTCTTGGCCAGGCTATTCTTGAAAACAACCCAGCAGACGTTGCAGCTCTCGCAGAATGCAAGTTCCCAGGTTCCGACCTCACAGTTTCCCAGATGCAGAACGAAAAGGTTCTCACAATCGGTGAAAACATCCAGATTCGTCGTTTCGTTCGCCTCGACAACACAATGAAGAACGTAGCATACGTTCACGGCGGCGGCAAGATCGGCGTTATCACACGTATGGCTGTTGAAGGTATCGACATGGCTAATGCTGAACTCGTAACACTCGGCCGTGACCTCGGCATGCAGGCAGCTTCCATGCGTCCACAGTGGCTCAAGAGAGATGAAGTTCCAGCTGAAACACTCGAAGCTGAAAAGCACATCCTCATGCAGCAGACAATCAACGAAGGCAAGCCAGAAGCAGTTGCTCAGAAGATCGTTATGGGTAGAATCAACAAGTTCTACGAAGAAAACTGCCTCCTCGACCAGGCTTTTGTTAAGGAAAATAAGATTTCCGTTCAGAAGCACGTTGATGCAGTAGCTAAGGAACTCGGCGGTAAGATCGCTATCGAAGCTTCCATCCGCTTCGAAAAGGGCGAAGGTATCGCAAAGCGTGAAGACGACTTCGCAGCTGAAGTTGCAAAGATGACAGGTAAGTAATTCCTTGTTAAAACTTTAAATATTTTATGGGCGGAAAAATATTTTCCGCCCATAAATCTATGCGGGTGTGGCGAAATTGGCAGACGC
>JAZUBN010000065.1:0-24770 GCA_045638565.1 Oscillospiraceae bacterium
TCCCACAGCATTTGCCATGTCTTCTGCTCTGCCGTTTTCATTTTTGAAAAGATGCAGATGGGCATCAATTATTTTCATTTGTTTCACTCTCCAAGATAACGATATTTTTCATAATACTATTATATCTTGTGTTGTTACAAAAATCAATAATTCCATACATAAAATCAAAAAAGACCGCAATTATGCGGTCTTTAATTTTGGTCCGAATGACGGGACTTGAACCCACGGCCTCCTGACCCCCAGTCAGGCGCGCTACCGACTGCGCCACATCCGGATAATTCCTCCATAACATAAAGGAATATACAATATTATATGCTGTTGATAAGATATAATGCCTTATTTTATCTTTCTTATACCTTTTTCTGTAAGGATATAATCCATTCGCATATCGTGGGCTTCGTCGGCAATTTCTTCACTGACCTGATATTCATAGCAATATCCGACTTTTACTGCATCTGATTCGACCAGGAGTCTGTCATAGCAGCCTTTACCAAATCCGACACGAGCCCCTTTTTCATCAAAGGCTATACCCGGCACGATTATCACATCGGTCTTTGTCACATCGGCAATACTTGCCCCCACAGGCTCACGGACCTTGAATGCACCAATGATAAACTGAGTATTTTCTTCAATGAGATAAGGGGTTATCTCCCCTGTTTCACCGTTTGTAATCGGCAAAACCACCTTTTTGCCGTCTGCAAAAGACTGCTTCATCATATTATCTGTGCCGATTTCGTTTCCGAGAGGCATATAGAGCATTATCTGCTGTGCATTTTTATACAAATCACTTTCAAGAAAAGCTGCCTGAGCGATGGCGCTCTTTTCAGCCACATCTTCCTTGCTCATTGTTTTGCGCTTTTCTTTATTTATCTTTCTGATTTCACTTTTTGCTATCATAGGTATTCTCCTGATTATTGATATTCCAATTATACCATATCGTCCTTATTTTTCAACCGGCTGTGCATAATTTTACCTTTTTACGGGTAAATTGTATTCAGTGGAGGAAAATTATGTTTATACCATTTGTCAGAACCATTATCCTTTATTTTTTCGTCATTGCCGCCATAAGAATGATGGGCAAGCGACAGGTTGGCGAAATGCAGCCCACCGAGCTTGTCATAACTATTCTGGTTTCAGCGGTTGCCAGCGTGCCTATGCAGAATCTGGACATCCCTCTTTCCTATGGTATCGTACCTATTTTCACCCTCGTCTCTGCCGAGATTTTCGTATCGTTTATTGCTCTGAAAGTGCCGAGATTCCGTGAAATACTGACAGGAAAACCTGTTATTATCATTGTCGACGGAATTATTGACCAGAAGGCACTCAAGGCTACCCGGCTGAGTATTGAGGAATTGCAGGAAGACCTGCGTCTCAAGGATATTTTTGATATTTCCACCATACGTCTTGCACGGCTTGAAACAAATGGGCAGCTGAGTGTGCTTATCAAGGATAAAAACCTGCCTGCAACTCCTGAAAATATGGGTATCAAGGTAAAAGACTCACCGGTTTATTACACAATAATTGCCGATGGATATATCAATCATGACTCTCTTGATATTATCGGTGCTGATATTAAATGGGTTGATAAAATGCTGATAAGCCACAGTATCGTGCGTCATAAAGATGTTTTCCTTATGCTGAGCGACACCGAAAAAAATATAGTTATTGTAAAAAAGGAGGAAGCATGAGCCGATATATTGCATCGCTTATAATTTTTACTCTTATTATTTGTGGAGTTTTTTACTCACAGCATATTATTTCTGATACTGTATCTTTAGTACAATCGAAAATAGACAATGAAATCATTAAGGCTGAAACCGAAACTTTTAACGGTCATTCTGTAATTCAGGCTAAAAAAATATGGGATGACCGCAGGAGTATAATCTCCGCAGTCATCCCTCATGACAAGCTTGATTTGATAGACGAACAATTTGCCGTCTGCACTTCGTGGGCATCCTCTGACGAAAAGGATGATTACCGTGCCGCATTATATCAGCTTAAAGCTATGATAAATGTAACGGCACAGCTTGATTCTCCCCAGCCCGACCGAATATTTTAGTTTTTCTTAAGGAGCTTGGAAAGCTCTTCCATAAATGTATTGATATCTTTGAACTGACGATATACAGATGCAAAACGGACGTAAGCAACTTCGTCAATAGCCTTAAGCTTTTCCATTACAAGATTGCCGATATTTTCCACAGGGATTTCCTTTTCCAGCGAGCTGAGCAATGTCTGCTCGATTTCATCTGTAGCTCTTTCGAGGACTTCAAGGGAAACAGGACGCTTTTCACAAGCCTTTACCATGCCGGAAAGAACCTTGTTTCTGTCAAAGCTCTGGCGTGAGCCATCCTTCTTTACTACGACAACAGGGACAGATTCCATAATTTCATATGTAGTAAATCTCTTTGTGCAGGAAAGACATTCTCTTCTTCTTCTGATGCTGTTTCCGTCATCTGTAGGACGGGAGTCGATAACCTTGCTTTCATTATAACCGCAATATGGACATTTCATATAATTCACCTGAATAATTTTAATATTTTGCATATATTATATCACATATTATACTGTATTTCAAGGAAATCCTCCACTATTTCTTCGGCTGTCATTATCGTGACCATTCCCCGTTCCATCATACCGATAAGCTTTTCCGCCCAGCTGCGGTGCACAGTTATTCCGGGGAGCTCAAGAGAAAGCACTCTGCCGTCGTTATATGTCTGCACAAGTTTTACCCCATAAGTTTCCATATTTATACCGTCAATATTGGTCGTCCGCTCCGATATATAATATTCCATCTTAAAATCCATCATATTGTCATACCCCCATACTATATGCTTTCATTATATAACTTATTTCCAATTTTTTCCACATAAATCGGTCGCAAGTTTCGACATTTTTCGACAATAGTATATCTGTGAACTGCATATACAACATGATGTATATTTTACATATTTTTACATTAAAGAAGGAAGCATACAAGAGCGAGCAGACCGACTATTACAGAAAAGCACAGCCACACAGGCAGCAAAAGCGCTGTAAGTATGCCTATAACAAGCACGGCAATATATTCGATAAGACAGTTTCTTCGTTTTTTCATATCATCCCCTCCTGGTACAGTATATGAAAAAACTCATGCTTTTGTATACAAAAAGCGCCCCATACGGAGCGCTTATGATTTACAATATAATACTGTATTAATAACCTGCTTTTCTGTCTGCGATGTTGTCGAGCTTTTCGCCCTTTGCGAACTTCTTGAGGTTGTTTTCAAAGATGTCGAGAAGGACCTCGCAAGTATACTGGAGAGAGTAGTTGCCCGAAACGTGAGGTGTTACGAGGCAGTTAGGAGCTGTCCAGAGTGGGTGTTCTGCAGGAAGTGGCTCAGGATTTGTAACGTCGAGGAGTGCGCCTGCGATTTTGCCGCCACGGAGTGCTTCATTGAGAGCATCCTGGTCGATAGCTGTGCCGCGGCCTACATTCATGAGAATTGCATCTTCCTTGAGCATTGCGATACGTTCCTTTGTCATAAGACCTTCTGTATCGTTTGTGCCAGGGAGGTTGAGAGCGATTACATCAGCAAGCTTAAGCTGTTCGTCAAGTTCTGCAATATTGTGCATTTCATCAAAGCCTTCGAGAAGCTGATTGCCGTTCTTTCTGATACCTACAACGTGAGCACCGAAAGCCTTTACTCTCTTTGCGAATTCGCCGCCAAGATTACCTGTACCAACAACGAGGATACGGCTGCCGAAGATAGAGCGGACTGCGCCGAGATTCTTCCAGCGTGCAATTTTCTGGCCTTCAAGATACTGAGGAGCCATACGCATCATCATAAGAAGCATCATAACCTGATATTCTGCAATTGTTACACCGAATGCGCCGCTTGCATTTGTGAGGATAACATCGTTATTTGGATAAATGCTGTCGTCTGTAAAACCATTGATACCTGCGGAAGGAAGCTGGAGCCACTTGAGGTTCTTAACGTCCTTGATCATATCTGCAGGGAATCTGCCGAAAAGGATATCACTGTCGCCGAAATCTTCGATTGTCACATCATCCATAGAGAGGAACTTGATGGAATATCCGATTTCGTCTGCTGTCTTTGTAAGTCTTTCTTTGATTGCATCATTGAGGAAAGGAATTCTGACTGTAACTTTCATAACAAACCCTCATTTCATTTATTCTTTATATGTCTTATTATACCAAATATGATAAAAAAATCAATATGAATATTTTTCGCAGCATTGTGATTTTATTATGCTGACTTATTGACAACGGCAGGAAAAAATGATATAATATCATCTGTTAAATATCTGCCGCTGTGGCGAAATCGGTAGACGCAAGGGACTTAAAATCCCTCGATAGCAATATCGTGCCGGTTCGAGTCCGGCCAGCGGCACCAGAAAAGAGCAAGTCATCTGACTTGCTTTTTTCGTATTCTTCTTTGCATAAGGATGGTGATTGTATGAACAAGGAAACAATAGTTTCAAAGCTGACTTCCGGTGATGATGCAGCGCGTGATTTTGCCGATATTATTCTTGCAGACAGTCAGTTTTCCGACAAATGGTATGAATATTTCGATACTTTTGTATCGCTTCTCGACCATCCCGAATCCCGTGTAAGAAGCTACACGTTTTATATTATTGCCGTTAACGCACAATGGGACAAAGATGATCGTTTTGATTCTGTTTTCCCGATTTTTCTCAGCCATATAACCGATGCAGATCCGATGAGCGCACGCCAATGCATAACAGCTCTTGCTGAAGTCGGCATCTGCAAACCACATTATATTCCCCATATAATCGATGCTTTCCGCAAGGCTGACCTGTCAAAATACACAAGCAACGTGATTCCGCTCATAAGAAATGATATGCTTACAACCGAAGGCAGACTTGCAAAGTATATCATTTCACACAGATAATTTCACAGGAGAACGACTTTGATTTCAACTGCAATCCTTTCAGCTATTGCCTTTCTGAGTACCAATATTGATGATATTTTTATGCTCACCTTGCTTTTTTCAGCAGGCAATACCCCAAAATACAGTATTTATGCCGGTCAATTTCTCGGTATTACGGCTCTTACGATTATAAGCCGTATCGGCGCGTACGGGCTTTCTGCTGTGCTTGAAAAATATATTTTCCTATTGGGCATTATTCCAATTCTGCTGGGAATCAAGGCGATTTTCGATAAGGATGACGATGAAGATTCTTTCACAGGCGGAAGCCTGACAAGTGTATTTTTACTGACACTTTCAGCAGGCGGCGACAACATCGGTATCTACACCCCGCTTTTTGCAGGTATGAATAGCTTTGACTTCGCCATCACATTGGTGATTTTCGGAATTATGTCCATTCTGTGGTGCTTTATGGCACAAAGACTTTCTTCCCTGCCGTCTCTCAGGGATTTCATCAAAAAATATAAGCGAATCATTGTCCCTGTTGTTTTTATTACACTCGGCATTTTCATTATTTTGGGTATATAAAAAGCTCTCCGGAAAGGAGAGCTTTTATTTTTATACCGACATATGCTTGCGCCATTTTTCTCTTCTGTAAATAGTTGAGAAAAGAATGAAACGAACCACGTTATCTGTACACATACATGTGCAAAGAGCTGTCATACCCATACCGAGAAGGCGTACGCAGATTGTAACGCCGAGAACTCGAACACCCCACATGGAGAAGAGAGCAACGAGGAATGGGCTCTTTGTATCGCCTGCGCCCTTGAGCGCACCGGAATATACCATCGCGATCATCTGCGGAACCTGAATAATGGCGAGAATTTTTACGAGTACGCTGCCCATTTCAATAACCGCTTCATCAGGTGTGAAGATGCTCATAATAACTCTTGAGCCGAAGAACATCACAAGTGTCATAATGAACATTACAACAGCACCGAGACGGATTGTATAAGATACATATTTTTTGCCGAGTTCAGGACGTTTTGCACCGATGGACTGTCCGAAAAGTGTTGTAGCAGCTGTACCGAATGCAAAGCCCGGCATAAAGCTCAAAGACTCAGCTGTGCCTGCAAGATTCTGTGATGCAACAGCAACTGTACCGAGGGATGCTACTGTACTTGCAACGATAACCGATGCACCGCTCATTACAAAGCGTTCACACATTGCAGGGAAGCTGATTTTGAATACACGGGAGATTTCCTTCCAGTTTGGTCTGAAATCGTCTCTGAAACTAATCTGCAGATCGGATTTTCTGAAGAATGTCACACCGAGAAGGACAAGCGCACCGAGAATTGTGGAAAGCGCTGTCGACGTAGCGGCACCTGCAACACCCCAGCCAAAGCCGAACATTGTGAATTCGAATCCAAAAACAGAAAGCTGACGTGTAGGATAAATCATAAGGAAGTTACCTACAACATTGAGCAGGTTTACAGCAATATTGATTTTCATCGGTGTCTTACTGTCGCCGAAACCACGATAAATCGCTGTAAGCACCATTGTCATACCGCGGAACAAAACACCGCAGGCAAAAATTCTGTTATATGTAGCAGCTGTATCAAGGATATCTTCTGCGCCGCCCATCCACATAGGAATGTGACGTGCAAGACAGAAGCAAACCACCGCAAGCGGAAGCCCGATTGCGAAAACAAGCAGGATAGCCTGACGGATAAGGGATTTTGCCCTTTCCTTATCACCTGCGCCTACACTTCGTGCAACCAGAGACGTAAAGCCGACGCCCATTGCCATGATTACGCCGTTTATCATCATATTAGGTGACTGGCTGATAGCTATCGATGCTGTGGCATTTGCACCAAGTGAGCCTACCATTGCAGTATCTACCGCCTGTACAAGAGAGACGAGAATCTGTTCGAGAAATATTGGCCATGCCAGAAGTATAATTATTTTCCAGGGATTTGCACTTTCATCCACGATGGAAAAGGATCTTTTACTCAAATATACCTCCCCTTTCAAAATCGTTTATTATATAATTTATAATTATACTACTATTGTTTATATAGTACAATATGTAAATTATATAATTTACAAAGATTTAAGTTTTTCTTCAAGAAGCTCTGCGGCATGATTTATGGAATACTCAGCCGTAATATTTTCATTCATAAGCTGATATATGCCGTCGAAATATTTTTCGCAATTTTCATAGCCTTCGCCGAATGCGCCCGAAATTGCAATGCACTTAAATCCATTCTTTTTTGCCATCTTGGCAATTTCAACCGGCAATTTGCCCATTTCACTTTGGAAATTAAGCTGACCTTCCCCTGTTATCACAAGGTCAGGAGCAAAATTGCGCATTTTTTCTTCTATACCTACGATTTCAGCTATGACTTCAAATCCCGGACGGAATGTCACATTCGGCAGCTGCATAAGTGCAAATCCAAGTCCACCGGCTGCGCCTGCCCCTTCATTTTCAGAATGGTCAATCCCTGTTGTATCGGCTATTATATTTGCCATATTTTTAAGTATTTCATCGAGGACAGGTTTGTCGCTTTCACTTGCCCCCTTCTGTTTGCCGAACACAAATGATGCGCCGGTTTCACCGCACAGAGGATTTTTTACATCGCTGGCAACTATAACTTCCACATTATTCAGCCTTTTGTCAAGCTGTGAAAAATCCACCCTTGCAAGATGTTTCAGTTCATCAGGACATGGAAAAAGCTGGTTATTTTCCTTATCAAGGAACCGCACGCCGAGGGCATACAATGCGCCTGCGCCACCGTCATTTGTGCCGCTGCCTCCAATACCTATGATTATCTTTTTAACCCCTTTATCAAGGGCATTGTAAAGCATTTCACCTGTACCGATTGTGGAGGCTCTGAAAATATCTTCGCGCCCCTTCACATAGCCAATCCCAGATGCCTGACTCATCTCCATAACAGCTGTGCCATCATCAAGAATGCCATATTTTGCCGATATTTTTTCGCCCAGCGGTGCTGTCACATCAGCATATACATAAGAGCCTCCGAGAGCATCTGTAATCGCTTCAATTGTGCCTTCTCCGCCGTCAGCCATCGGAAACAGCATTGTTTCAATATTCTTTTCGTCACAAACCTTTTTTACAACTGCACAGAATTCCTGCGCTGTCATACTGCCCTTGAAACTGTCGGGCGCTGCAAAAATCTTCATAATATACCTACTTTATAATAAACTCATTTTTATTGTAATCGATAATTCCCATTGCCTTCATTCTGCTCAATTCACGTGAAAGGGCGCTGCGGTCGACAGCAAGATAATTAGCCATACCCTCTCTGTCAAAAGGAAGGATGACCCTGTTATCCCCTTCTTTGCGGTATTTTTCAAGAAGTGTCAACACCTTATCCTCAACCTTACGGGCTGTAAGGCAGTCAATTCGGCTGAACAGTTCAAAAAACTTATTGGAAAATACCCTGATAAGATTTTCAAGTATAATATTGTGCTTGTGACAGTTCTTTTCGCACCTTATAAGCACAGATTTCCACGGAATCATACAGGCAATACTGTCCTTTGTGGCGATAACGGTAACCGGACTTTCCCTGCCGTCGCCTGCCGCAAGAAGATCGGCAAACAGATTGCCGTCACTTACCTGAGCCGCAAGATATGCATTGCCGTATGGGTCAATTTTCATTGCCTCAGCCTTGCCCGAAACGAGAATGCCTATTTTATTTATTTTATCGCCTTGCGAAATTATTATCTCACCTTTTGAGTATTCTTTCAGTTCGGCATTGGAACAGACGAGGAAATCCATTATCTCCTCCGTTTCAAGACCTTTGAACATTGGACATCTTTCAAAAGATTGTGAAAAGTTTTTCCATTTATGTTGCATTAGCAACCTACCACCTTCATAATAAATGCTATAATATAGTCAAAATAAGGGAATAAATCCCATCGAATAATGTCTGTAATGACATTATACCACAAAATAATCTTAAGGGGAATAAAAAATGAATAATTCAAAGATCAGATGGATCACTCAGACAGCTATTTTTATCGCACTTCTCGTTGTGCTTCAGGGCGCAACTGCCGCTCTTAACAATCAGATTATCACAGGCTCCTGTGTAAATCTTGTGCTCATCATGTCAACCATCATGTGCGGATTGCCATCCGGCCTTACAGTTGCAGCACTTTCTCCATTCTTTGCAAAGATGTTCGGCATCGGTCCTGCACTTCTTCCTATCGTTCCTGCCATCGCAGTTGGCAACATCGTTCTCGTTCTCATCTGGGGTCTTCTTCCAAAGCTCCTCAAGAAGCCTGACTGCATCATCTGCAATGCTGTAACTGCAGTTGTTGCTGCTGTTCTCAAGTTCCTTACACTCAATATGCTTATTGTGAAGTTCCTTATCCCAACAGTTCTCAAGCTTCCTGAAAAGCAGGCTGCTGTAATGTCTGTGAACTTCGGCTTTATGCAGTGCACAACAGCTCTCATCGCAGGTGCTATCGCAGTTCTTATCATTCCTGTTATCCGCAAAGCTATCAAAAAGTAATCAATTCTCTCATACTTTATACCATAAAAAAGACAAGGCTTTCAGTTCAGCCTTGTCTTTTTTGTTTATTGTCTGTATTTTTCGCAAAGGTATTCTATTGCCTTTTTGTAGCCTTCAAAACCGAGCCCCTTATATGTCTTTTCACAGTACATACCTGTGTATGATATATGGCGGAATGGCTCACGTGTACTTATATCTGTCAGATGGACTTCCACCGCAGGAATACTTACCGCCTTGAGCGCATCGAGGATTGCAACGCTTGTATGTGTATAGGCAGCAGCATTGATTACGATACCATCAAAAACCTTGTACGCCTTCTGAATCTTTTCGACGATTTCCCCTTCATGATTTGACTGAAAAATCTCGTGTTCAACTTCCATATTTTTACAGCAGTCAGCTACATATTCAACAAGTGCATTATAATCCTGTCTGCCGTATAAATCGGGCTCACGAAGGCCCAGCATATTGAGATTCGGGCCGTTAATAACGAGGATTTTCATATCCCAGCCTCCTTAAAACAGTTTCTACAGTTTTTGAAATATGACGGTTATTATCAACTTCAATGTCAGCAAAAGCCTTATAGTTATCTCTGCGTTTTTCCCAAAGCATAATAAGTGCGTTATCGCCCTGAGAAAGCGGTCTTCCGCGGGTGGCAAGACGCTCAAAGCTGCGCTTAATAAGGACAATCTTACCATTCTGATGAAGATGATTATAGTTTTCGGCTCTTATAACGGCACCGCCGCCTGTTGAAATTACAACTCCGCTCATCTTTCCAAGTTCAGAAAGCACCTCGGTTTCTTCCCTGCGGAAAAGTTCTTCACCGTGCTGAGTTATGTAATCGCCCGGCGCAATGCCCATCTTCTGTTCGAAATATTTATCGGCATCGATAAACTTTCTGTCGAGATTCTTGGCAATAAGTCTGCCGACAGAGCTCTTGCCCGAGCCCGGCATACCGATGATTACAATATTGCTTTTATCGAGCTGAATCTTATTTATTATTGTATTCAGACGACTGTCGCTTATGGAATTTTCTGTAAATATTTCAGATGCGTATTTAGCCTGAGCCACAAGCATGGAAAGACCCGATGCATTTTTGACTCCCATTTTTTCCGCCTGAATAATAAGACTTGTTTTGAGCGGATTATATACGATATCGACGCATGCTTCCAATGCTGTAAAGTTTTCAAGCTTTATCTTACATTCCCCATTATTCGGATACATTCCGACAGGAGTTGTATTTACGATAACCTGAGCATCATGGTGTTTTTCAATATTTTCATAGTTATTATCGCCGTTTCGGGAAATGAAAACAATTTCAGACGCACCCATATCTTCAAGAACAGTTTTCACCGTTCCCGATGATGCTCCCGTGCCGAGAACAAGGCATTTTTTACCATTTATTTCCATTCCTTCCGATGTCAGCAGGTATCTGAATCCATCATAGTCGGTGTTGTATCCATACAGCTTGCCATTTTTGCGCTTGACAGTATTTACACAGCCGATTTTTCTTGCCTGCTCAGACACTTCATCGCAAAGCTCCATAACGACCTTTTTGTATGGAATGGTCACATTAAGTCCGTCAAAGTTGCCATTCTTAATGAAATCAGCCACCTTTTCAGGCTCAACTTCAAAAAGCCTGTAGCTGTATTCACCCAACATAGAATGTATTTCAGGCGAGAAGCTGTGTCCGAGTTTTTCACCTAAAAGTCCGAATTTCCCCTTCTTTGTATGCTTTTCGAAAGGATTTTCAAGATATTTGCGTTCATTTATAAATCCCTCGTCAAGAAGGATATCGAGCACCGCTATTGCAGCTGCAGCCTCAATGCAAGGCACAGCGCGAGGAACAATGCATGGATCGTGTCTGCCCTTTACAGACATGATTGTATTTTCCATTTTCTGTATATTTATACTGTGTTGTTCCTTACTGATAGACGGAGTCGGCTTGACAGCAACCGAGAAAACTATCGGCATACCTGTGGAAATACCGCCCAGAATGCCGCCTGCGTTATTGGTCTTCTGGTAAATATTTTTACTGTTGTCAAAATAGAAATCGTCATTATTTTCCGAGCCGTACATAGCCGCACCGGCAAAGCCCGAGCCAAATTCGATTCCCTTGATGCCGCCAATACCGAAAATCATAGATGCGATACGATTTTCGATACCGTCAAACATCGGCGTACCGGCACCCTTCGGCATACCGATAATTGCACACTCGATAATACCGCCAACAGAATCGAGGCTTTCGCGTGCTGAAACTATTTCCTGCTTCATCTTTTCGCCCTGCACAGCGCTGAATGTCGGAAAAAGAGGGTCAGCAAAGTTTTCGAAATCGTGTCGGCTTACACTTGCCATATCAATTTTCACATCGTCCACGCCGTGAATACTCTTTATATGAGCGCCGATATAAATCCCATTTTCTTCCAGTATCTGTTTAGCAATACCACCTGCGATACAAAGCGGAGCTGTCAGTCTGCCTGAAAAATGTCCGCCTCCCTTGTAATCAGCAGAATTTCCATATTTATACATTGCTGTAAGGTCGGCATGACCGGGACGCGGAATGATGTGATTCTCATAATCCTTCGATCTTGCATCCTCATTTTTTATGATAAGACAAGCCGGAGCACCACACACCTTATTGTCAACAATACCTGAAAGGATTTCAAAGCTGTCTCCTTCATTGCGGGAGGTTGAAAATCCTGATTTATTAGGTTTTCTACGGCTTGTAAAGTTATTCAGCTTTACCATATCAATTTCAAAACCAACAGGCAGTCCTTCGATGTTGACACCGATGGCATTGCCGTGTGACTGACCAAAAAGCGATATTTTCAGCTTATTTCCAAAATATGATGCCATACCCTATTCCTCCCATTTTTTTACATTTCCACCGATGGTTTCAAAGTCATTCCAGAAACTGCGGTAAGATTTATTGACGGCATTTGCACCGAGAATTGTAACATTGTTTTCACATACTGCCGAGGCGATCGCAGCCGACATTGCAATTCGGTGATCATTGAATGAATCGACCGTGCCACCTGCAAGATAAGGCTTACCGGTTATAAGCAGCACATCATTTTCATATCGGATTTCACCGCCAAGCGCCTTCACCATAGCCATCGTGGTTTCGATTCGGTCGCTCTCTTTGAGTCGCAGACGCTCTACCCCGTAAAGCTTTGTTTCTCCATCGCACACACTTGCGAGTATGCTTATTGCAGGCACTAAATCAGGGGTATCAGAGCAATTGAACTCAACTGATCTGAGCTTATTTCTACGCACACTAAGACTGTTGTTGTGCCATAAAACATCTGCTCCAGCCTGTGAAATAACATCGGTTATCGCCTTATCCCCCTGCACAGAATGCCTGTTCAGACCGGATATCGTAATGCCATTTTCGTTCAACGCGCCAAGCACACACCAGAATGCTGCATTGGACCAATCACCTTCAGCATTGACAATTTCTGGCGCTGTGAACCTGCCAAGAGAGTGTATTTCTATTGTGTTTTTCTCCCCAATCTGTGTATTCATTCCAAATTCAGAAAGCGCAGAAAGGGTCATATCTATATACGGACGGGATTCAATTTTCCCTGTAATTTCCAGATTTGATTTATCTTCAAGCAAAGGCAGCGCAAGCAGTAATCCTGTAATAAACTGGGAACTGATATCCCCTCGCACAGAATAATTTCCCGTCTTTAGTCTGCCTGAAACTTTTATATTTTCGTTTTTTTCTATTACTGCACCATGTCTGACAAGCTCGCTTACAAGCGGTTCGAGTGGTCTTGACAGCAGTTTCTTTGTGCCTGTAATTGTACATTCAACTCCCAGCGCACAGGCAACAGGCAGCATGAATCTTAAGGTTGAACCGCTTTCATTACAAGTCAGGAGCGCATTTTTCGGCTCTTTTATCGGGTTTATCGCGAAATAGTCACCCATATCGTCAATTTGCGCGCCAAGAGCATTGAGGCAGTTTATTGTTGCCGCAACGTCATCGGACGAGCCGTTATAATAAAGTCTGCACGGTTTATTGCCGAGTGCGGCGCAGATGAGCACCCTATGAAGATGAGATTTCGACGATGGAATATTCACTTCACCGCCAAAAAGACTTTTTTCTACAGTGACATTCATATTTCCTTCCCCGCTTTCACGATGTCAAGAAGTTTGTCATAAGTCATTTTTTCGGCTGCGCACAGGCCGATTTTCTTTGGAACAATGAGATTTATGCCCGAACTGCCGCTCTTTTTATCGTTTTTCGCACCGTTTACCAGCTGCTCTGCGGTATATTCGCAGTCAGACGGAAGACTATAAATATCGAGGATTTTACGCAGTTCTTCATATGTTCCTGCAGGGCAGATTTCCATTTTCTGACAGCCTTTAGTCAGAATTGCCATACCGATAGCAACGCCGTTTCCGTGAGAAATGCCAAGATTACTCAGTTTTTCCACGCTGTGACCGAGGGTATGACCAAAATTGAGCAACATTCTGCTTCCTGTATCACGCTCATCCTCTTCCACAACGATTCGCTTGAGGTCAATGCATCGTGCAATTATTTCCTCGGTTATATATTCGCCCTTTTTCAGGGTTTCAAACAGATTTTCATCAAAGGCAACGGCATATTTGATAACCTCAGCCATACCTTCTGTATAGTTTTCCTGCGGGAGTGTTGAAAGAAGCTCCATATCGCACAGCACGAGATCAGGCTGATAGAAACTTCCTGCAAGATTTTTCCCTTTCTTCAGGTTGATGGCTGTCTTGCCGCCTACCGAAGAATCGACCATGGCGAGAAGGCTTGTCGGAATATGGACAAGGCGGATACCTCTGAGGTAAACCGATGCCGCAAAGCCGCCAAGATCTCCTGTAACACCTCCGCCGAGAGTTACGACCGCATCATTTCGTTTAAGATCATTTTCCGCCAGAAACTCCAGCAGATTATAAAAATTATCTATGTTTTTGGCATCTTCACCTGCTTTGAAAGTGTATACACAGACCTCTTTTGCGATACGGGAAAGCTCTTCCTTAACCTTTTCACCGTGGATATTCCATACATTTTCATCGGAAACAATGCAGATTTTTCTATCCCCGATTACCTTTTCGAGATTTTCAGCGCAGGCTGAAACAAGGCCTTCGCCCACGATAACATCATATTTTTTCCCTGTATTTACCGTTATCTTTTTCATCTGCGCCCCTCTTCCTTTATCTTGTCTTTTTGATTTCCTTGTTATATTCTTCGCGGAAGAACTCTGTCACGTTGCCGAGAGCCTTGACAAGCACTGCAGTTTCTTCATCATCAAGCTTATCTATGATGGCATTGACCATTTTTTCGTGAAACTGACGGTGGTATTCCTGAGCCTTTTTACCGCTGTCTGTCGATGTGATTCTCACGATACGCTTGTCGTTGACATCACGTTCTCTTACGAGATAACCCTTCTTTTCAAGCTGAGAGACGGCAGTTGTCAGCGTGCCTGCTGTGACTTTCAGTTTTCTTGCAAGGATATTTGCCATATTATCTCCTGTTTTTTCGCCTTCACATACAACTTCGATAACATGCATTTCCTTTACAGAAAGGTTTTTATACTCCTTATTGAGCGAAATTTCTTCCGATTTCAATATTTCATTAAATGCTTCTACTAAAAATTTATTGATAATGCTGCGCATTTACGCCTCCATTTTTTACAGCTTTATGGCTTTTTCAGCCCTTTTCAGCACCTGTGATGATATAAGCGCTGTTACTGTGCCTGTGATTACCGCCGATACAAGCAAAACCGGCAGATATGACAGCACATAATATGATTCCATTATTAACATTGATGTAAGCACCTGACCTGTAACATGCATGACAGAGCCGCCGATGCTTATTCCGTATATCGAAAATATTTTTGCCCTTCTGAGAAGCTCCATCATTGTAACCGCCATTATGCCGCCCATGAGCGAAAACATCAGCGAGGAAAATCCTCCGAAAAATGATGTGAGCAGACATCTTAAAACGAGAATAACAAAGGCACTCTTAAATCCCATAAAAAACAGGGCGAACATACTTACAACATTTGCAAGTCCCAGTTTTATGCCCGGCATCGGGACAATCAGCCCTAACGGTATGAATCTTTCTGTATATGAAAGAGCTGCGGCAAGGGCAATAAGTATTGCCGAAAGGGCTATTTTATATGATGTTGTATTTTTCATAAGCTACCCCACCATAACATCCACTTCGCCCGAGCCTGTGATACGGATTTCCATACGATTTGGCAGGCATACTATGCTTTTCCCTGCACCGCTTATCTTTCCGCTTGTCACACAAACTCCGCCCGGACAGGTCGAATGAATTACGCCTATTTCACCATTTTCACAAACGATTGTATTTTCGTACTCTCCGCCGACAGTAATCTCTCTTTTTTCCGTATTATTCAGGTCTATTCGTGTGATTTCTCTGCCGTCTTTTAATATGACTGCCGTTTTTCCGTCATCGTTATGCGAAAAAAACATAATCACAGACAGAGCCATCACCGCTGCAAGAAACACTATAATAAAGTCGGCTTTCTTTGGCGTAAGGCTTGTTGATTTATATTCCATCTTACCTCTTTTTCAAAAAACCTGCTTCCGGGCAGGCCGAAAGCAGGCTTTGTCTATGCTTGAAATTTTCCTTTTTTATACGTCTGCCGCCCTTTGATGCCTTCTTTGAAGGTTTGTTTATAATTATGAGCATACCGACGCTGAAGCACATAAGTGCAACACCATACCATGAATTTGAACCGGAAATAAGGCCGCATACAGCAAAAATAATGCTTGAAACAACAAATATCAGGCCTGACAATTTAATCTGCATAGCTTACCTCCCGTTCATGTATTCAAAAGGAAATTAAACGTTGAATCTGAAGAGAACTACGTCGCCGTCCTGGAATACATATTCCTTGCCTTCGCTTCGTACAAGGCCCTGTTCCTTTGCAACTGCCATAGAACCACATTCGATGAGCTTATCGTAAGCGATAACTTCTGCACGGATAAAGCCGCGTTCGAAGTCTGTATGGATCTTACCTGCAGCCTGTGGAGCCTTTGTGCCGCGTGTGATTGTCCATGCTCTTACTTCCTGTTCACCTGCTGTGAGGTAAGAGATAAGACCGAGGAGGCTGTAGGACTTATGGATAAGTCTGTCGAGACCGGATTCTTCGAAGCCCATTTCAGAGAGGAAGAGTTCCTTTTCTTCCTTTGTCATTTCACTGATTTCTTCTTCAAGCTTTGCGCAGATTGGAAGAACGTCATAGCCTTCTTCTGTTGCGATCTTTTCGACAGCCTTGAACATTTCATTTTCATGATAATCGCCTGCAAATTCGTTTTCATTCATATTTGCTGCGTAAAGAACTGGCTTATAGGAGAGAAGGTCGATTGTATCGATGATTTCCTTCTGTTCTTCTGTTGCGTCGAAGGAGCGTGCTGTCTTGCCGTTTTCAAGGTGTTCCATAAGCTCGTTGATTGTGTCAAGCTCAAACTGAAGAGTCTTGTCGCCCTTGAGAGCCTTCATTGTCTTGTCCTTTCTTCTTTCGAGGATTTCAAGGTCGGAAAGAATAAGCTCAAGGTTGATTGTTTCGATATCTCTGCCAGGAGCAACAGAACCATCAACGTGGATAATATTCATATCTTCGAAGCAGCGAACAACGTGAACGATAACGTCAACCTGTCTGATGTGGGAAAGGAACTTATTGCCCAAGCCTTCGCCCTTGGATGCGCCCTTAACAAGACCTGCGATATCAACGAATTCGATGACTGCAGGAGTTACCTTCTTTGAATTATACATCTTTTCAAGCACATCAAGACGCTTGTCAGGAACTGTAACGATACCTACGTTTGGCTCGATTGTGCAGAATGGATAGTTTGCGCTCTGTGCCTTAAGATTTGTGAGAGCGTTGAAAAGTGTGCTCTTACCTACGTTTGGAAGACCAACAATACCAAGTTTCATATATTTATAACTCACTTTCTACATAATTTATCTATTATATTATACAGTATACTTACAAAAAAGTAAAGAGAACTGATGTGAAAATTTTTATTTATCTTTTTGACTTATTTGTAAATTTACAAAATAGGTGGTGCATTTTGTTTCAATTTAATGTATAATAGAAATATTAAACAATAATGCATTACCTGTTTTCCAAAAGGAGAATTAAAAATATGAGCAAACGTATACTTATCGCAGAAGATGACGGCAATATCCGCGAGCTTTTGCGCATCTATCTTGAACAGGAAGGATATAAGGTTGACGTGACCTGCAACGGCGGCGAAGCTCTTGCACAGTTCAAGCGTGAACGCCCTGACCTTGTGATTCTCGATATTATGATGCCTGTTGTCGATGGTCTTGAAGTGCTTCGTGAAATCAGAAAAAATCACAAGACACCTGTCATTATGATCACGGCCAAAAGCCAGACATTTGACAAGGTCACAGGTCTTGAACTCGGTGCCGACGACTATATCACAAAGCCTTTTGAAATGCGCGAAGTAATTGCGCGTATCCGCGCTCTTTTCAGACGTATCGAAACTGTTTCCTCCGGCACTATTCTGCAGTTTGACAATCTTGTCATCGACAAAGGTTCCTACACTCTTATCATCAAGGGTGAAGTGATGGAAATTCCGCCTAAGGAAATCGAGCTTCTCTATTACCTCGCCTCCTCCCCTAACAGAGTTTTCACACGCGCTCAGCTTCTTGACGACGTCTGGGGCTTCGACTATTTCGGCGATACAAGAACTGTTGACGTCCATGTAAAGCGTCTTCGTGAAAAGCTTACAGGTGTAAGCACAAAGTGGGAAATCAAGACTGTATGGGGCGTAGGCTATAAGTTCGAACTGGAAGGATAAAAAATGACCTCACTTTTCAAGCGATATATGCTTTCATACGGGCTTGTCATCATCATAGCCTTTTCGATTCTTGGCGGTATGTTTTTTATTCAGACAAACTCACTTGCACTTGAAGAAAAACAGCTCACCCTTTCAGATACCGTGCAGAAGGCGGCTGAAAGTACCCTCAGCTATCTTTCTGCCGAAAGTGAAGTTCAGGGTGTTCTTGCCCAGCAGGCTCTTGAAAACAATTTCCGTATCAACCTTATGCAGATTTCCAGCTATTCGGGCGCTTCCATTTACATTGCAGATGAAACAGGCCTTGTCACAAGAACCTCATTCCCCGGCGAGCATTATATACAGCCGGGCGATATGCTTCCTCAGGGTGCTGTAAATCAGCTTATTCAGAATGGCAGTTTTTCCGAAGTCGGTCTTCTTTACGGATTTCTCAACGAACCGCATTTCACACAGGGTATAACCCTTAAAAATACGATAACAGATACCGATGTGCTCATCGTTGTTTCCATTCCGGCAGAATCTTCAATGAGATTTTCCCAGAATATGTCGCGCATCTTCCTGCTGTATCTCATTTCCATCGTTATCACCACGCTTATAGCCACATATCTCATCGTAAAACAGACTTCCGGCCCTATTGTAGCGCTCAGTAAGGCGGCGAAAAGCTTTGCAAGAGGGGATTTTTCCCGTCGTGTTGCTCTTCCGAAATACCGCGATGAACTTTACACCCTCACCGACAGCTTCAACAGTATGGCTGACGAAATCATGAAGGCTGAGAATGAGCGCAAAGGGCTTATCGCCAATGTTTCTCACGATTTAAGAACACCTATGACAACGATTTCCGGCTTTGTTGATGCTATGCTCGACGGGACTATCAAGCCGGAAAATCAGGACAAGTACCTTAAAATAATCTCGGATGAGGTCAAGCGTCTTTCCCGCCTTGCCAACGATATGGTGGAGCTTTCCCGTTTCCAGTCAGATTCTTTTGAGTTTACTCCGACTTCATTTGACCTTACCGAAGTTGTGCGCCGAATCGTCATTTCATTCGAGCAGAAAATCGTGGCCAAAAATATCGAGATCGATATGGATATCCCCGATGTACTCAACATTTTTGCCGACCGTGATTCGATTTTCCGTGTTGTCTATAACCTTACCGACAATGCTGTAAAGTTTACAAATCAAAATGGACGTATGGCCTTCAAAATCGTTCAGAATGGCTCGAATGCTGTAATGAGCATTGAAAATTCAGGCACTCCGATTCCGCCTGACGAGGCAAAGAATGTCTTCGAACGTTTTTACAAGCTCGATAAGTCGCGCAGTGAAAACAAGCACGGCGCAGGTCTTGGTCTTTATATTGCAAAAACCATTGTGGGCCGACACGGCGGCGATATTTATGCCACAAGCCTGCCTGACGGAACAAAGTTTACCTTTACACTCCCTATCAAAGGACTGAAAGATGAAATATAACAACATAGTTATGGGGCGGTTTATCAGCCGCCCCAATCGTTTTATCGCCCTCTGCGAAGTGGATGGCGAGATTTACAAATGCCACGTAAAAAATACAGGCCGCTGCCGTGAATTGCTCACCGAAGGGGCTGTGGTCTATCTTGATAAGGCGGAAAACGAGGGCAGAAAAACACCTTTTGACCTTGTCAAGGTTTATAAGGGCGATTTGCTCGTCAATATGGACAGCAACGCGCCAAACAAGGTTTTTCACGAGTATATTCCAAAGCTTTTTGATGATGTTGTGAAAATTAAGCCTGAGTACACCTACGGCAATTCGAGGATAGACTTTTATGTCGAAACAAAGCAGGACAAAAAGCTTATCGAGATAAAAGGAGTCACCCTTGAAAATGACGGTGTTGCACGTTTCCCTGATGCGCCGACAGAGCGCGGTATAAAACATATCTATGAGCTTATTGAGGCAAAAAAGGCAGGTTTCGACTGCTATATCGCCTTTATCGTGCAGATGGAGGGTATGAAAGAATTCCGTCCAAACTGGGACACTCACCCTGCCTTCGGCGATGCGCTTATAGAAGCGCAGAAAAGCGGTGTGAATATCCTCGCCCTTGGATGTACAGTCACAAAGACCGACCTTGATATAACATATGAAATCCCTGTGATATTGGATTTATAAGGCGGATTCATGAATTCACCTGTCGGGAGCGGCAAGCAGCTCCCCTACATAGCTTTTCTACTCACTTGTTTCTTGACACTTTATTTGTGCCGTGATATATTTTGTTAAGAGATGCCACCTTTGAAAGTTGTACTTTCAAAGGCTTGCGAGGACACTGGGTGACTTCCCAGGAACGTTAGCTCGTCCGGTATCTCTTTTTTTGTTCTCTTTCTTGACATCAGCTGCTGTATTGAGTACAATTAAAGTATCAGTACGATATTGAAAGGATGTAATTTTATGATAAAGCTTTATCCTGAGTTTTTTAACGATGTTTTTGGTCCTATAATGCAGCCCGGCTCATCTTCACATATGGCGGCGCCTTGCAGAGCAGGCTATCTTTGCAATTCCCTCTTAGGCGGCGAGGAAGTGGCTGAAATTCTTGTCGAAATGGACAATGACGGCTCTTTCAAAGGCACTTTCGGCACAATGAATGAAGACCTCGGTATGCTAAACGGCGCTCTCGGCAGAAAGCCTGACTTCAATAATGGCTTCTTTAAGGTAAAGGACTATCTCCGTTCAAATAATATCCCATTCAAGTTCGATTTCTGCACAATGAAGGAGAGCGAACACATCAACTCCCTCAAGTTCATCATCACAGGCAAGAGCGGCAAGAAGGCTACTCTTGTTGCCAACTCCATCGGCGGCGGTATGATTGAAACTGTATGGGTAAACGGCTATGCTTTCTGCGGCAAGGGCGATACTTACGTCCTCTGCGTATTTGACAAGGATGAAAAGATAAATAATACTCAGCTGCTTGAACGTGTTCTTATGTGTCAGCCTGTGCTCGAGGCCGGTATTGGCAAAGGACAGAATGGCGGTGTTATGCACTGGTTCAAGATTGACAGTGAACTTACTGAAGATGCAAAGGATATTCTCAGCGGTCTTGACTATGCTGTTATGAAGCCTGTCCTCCCTGTCCCTACAACTTCAGCTAAAAAGGAACAGCTTTTTGACGATATGGTGAAATGGCGCGCTCTTGCAAAAGAGCAGAACAAGAGCCTTGCTGAAGTGGCTATCGACTATGAAATTGCAGCTTCCGGCTGGACACGCGATGAAGTTATCGCATATATGCGCGATGTTGTGGCATACAATATGTACAGACGCACTCACGCTCTTTATGAAGAGGATGTGACACCTATCACAACTCCGTTTACAGAGCTTCACTATAAAAAGTGGCACGCGGCTATGCCGACTCTCAAGCTTGATATGGGTGTTATCACAAAATCCATCCAGTATGTTATGGCTGGTCAGCCTCCTGTTGAGGGTGTTCTCAACGTTCCGGGTCCTATGGGCACAGGCGGCGGCTTTATCTATGGCGTTGTGTCCGCTGTGCAGGAAAACCTCGGTTTGCCGCTTGAAGCTGTGCTTGAAGGCTTGTTTGTAGCGGCAGGCGTTGGCGCTATCTGCTATACACGCTCGGCTCCTACTGGCGAAGTTATCGGATGCACAGGCGAATGTGGCTGCTGCGCTGCTATGGCTTCTGCTGCTGTTGCAACTATGCTCGGTGCGACCGACGAGCAGATCGAAGCTGCTGCTTCAATGACATTGCAGGCTTCTGTCGGCTGGCCTTGTGACCCTATCCCAGGCGGCAAGGATATGCCTTGTATGGCACGTGTACTTTTCGTTGCCACAATGTCTATCGTATATGCTCAGTGGGCAATGGCGGGACAGGACCCTGTACTCCCATTCCACGAAGTTTTAGATGTTGCCGACAACATAGGCAGAAATCTTTCGGGCGATTTGCTCTGTACGGCAAGAGGCGGTCACTGTGCAGCACCTACTGCACGCGCACTCTCCTGCAAGTTCAGAGAATGGCACAGCAAACAGTAATATTATACTAACAAGGCGGCGTGATTTATGTCACGCCGTTTTTATTTTCAGCCCTTGAATATATGTCCTCATTGTGGTATAATTATTTAATAACTGACTTTCTGAGGTAACTGATGAATAAAACTTACACTCCTGCGCAATTTGCGCTTAAAATACTGCAAGGCTCGCTCATCGGTCTTGGCGCTGTGCTCCCCGGCATCTCGGGCGGCGTTCTTTGCGTCGTTTTCGGCATTTACAAGACCGTTATGGAATTTTTAGCCGACCCTCTCAAAAAGTTCCGCACCCATGTTCCAAAGCTTATTCCTGTGGGTATCGGCGCCGTTATCGGCTTTTTAGGCATTGCAAATCTGCTCTCATTCCTGCTTAACAGATATCCTGCTCCGTCTGTATGCGTCTTTATCGGTCTTATCACAGGCATGATGCCTTCCCTTTTCAGAGAAGCTGGTAAGCAGGGACGAAATAAGGCTTCATGGGTTTCCATGATTTGCGGTATGCTTTTCATTTTTGCCCTTCTCATCGGTCTCAAGGTGCTTTCTGTAAGCATTACTCCGAACTTTGTATGGTTCCTTTTCTGCGGATTCTGCCTTGCTCTCAGCATTATTGCTCCGGGCATGAGCTTTTCAACCCTACTGATGCCGCTTGGACTTTATGAGCCTTTTGTTTCAGGCATCGGTCATATGGATTTCTCGGTGCTTGTACCGGGTGGACTTGGCGCACTTGCAACTGTGGTTCTTTTTGCAAAGGCTGTTGACAGATTGTTTGACAGACATTATTCCGTTGCATTCCACACTATCGTTGGAATTGTTATTGCATCTACTGTAATGATAATCCCATTCGGCAGCTTTGGTTCTGTTATGAGCTGTGTTATCAATATTGTCTGCATTGTTTTGGGCATTATTGCTGCACTCGCACTCGATAAGTTCAACAGTAAATTCGAAGATTAAAAGAAAAACTCCATCTTAACCGATGGAGTTTTATTTTTACTATATGCTTTCAGGAACACAGACAAGATGGAGATAATCAGCTCTCGTTTTGTAGCCTGCGCCGTTATTGTCTTCGGCATAATAGGTGCAGATGCCCTTTTCAGGAGCAATAAATCGCTCATTTCCGTTGTCATCCTTTGCTATGATGCCTGCAATAAGACCATCTTTGACCACCACTGAGATGTCGGTTTTCTCTGAAAGTCTGCCTTTGTATTCTGATTTTCTTTCGCTCCAGCCTGTATTTCTGAAGGTTGTCTGACCAGAAATGCAGAAGCATTTTGCCTGCTCTTCTATGCTCTTGCCGATGAGCATTTCCTTAAAGCCTTCAGGATAGACCACTTCGCCGTAATTTTCAATATATTCAATAATTTTCATACCATGCCTCCTGCCAACATTATATTTTGATTATATACCCTTTGGCGGATGATTTCAAGACAAAAACGGGAAAGCATTTCGCTTTCCCGTTTTTATATAACTTTGAACTTAAGATTTTAGATTGTTGTCCAGCCGCCGTCGATTGTGAGAAGCTGACCTGTTGTATAGCTGGATGCATCGGAGGAGAAGTAGATGATAGCGCCATCGAGCTCGCCTGCCTTACCAGGTCTGCCCATTGGGCAATACATCTTTACAGCCATGCCGAATTCAGGTGTATTGATAACCTGATCTGTCATTTCACTTTCGAAATATGCAGGACCGATTGCATTTACTGTGATGTTGTACTTAGCCCATTCGCTTGCGAGAGCCTTTGTGAGCATTTCAACGCCGCCCTTGGATGCGCAGTAAGCTGTGATTGGGCTGCCGTTCATAGCAACTGTGGAATGGATGGAGCCGATGTTGATGATCTTACCATAGTTCTGAGCGATCATTACCTTGCCCACTTCACGTGCAACATAATATACGCCGTTGAGGTTTGTATTGATAGTCATATTCCAGAGTTCGTCTGGCTGGCTTTCTGCAGGAGCACCGCTGCCTACGCCTGCGTTATTGACAAGGATATCAATTCTGCCGAAACGTTCTGTTACTGCTGCGACTGCGTTCTTGATGCTTTCAACGTCAACAACGTCGCACTTAACTGCGATACATTCAACGCCCAATGCTTCAACTTCAGCCTTTGTCTGTTCGAGTTTTTCAACTCTTCTTGCAAGAATAGCTACCTTTGCGCCTTCTCTTGCCAATGCGAGTGCAAACTGACGGCCGAGACCGGAAGATGCACCGGTTACAACTGCAACTTTGTCTTTAATGTTAAAAAGATTACTCATAGACATACTCCTTTAGTTATATAATTTGTTTATGTTTGCTATATTATGATATCATCAGCATTTTTCCCTGTCAACCACTCAGCCGCTTCGCGCAGTTATATATTACATATTCAAATATTATAGAAAGTTTTGCAGGGCTTACCGTAATATTTTTTCCCAACATATACAAAAAAGGCATCGATTTTCATCGATGCCTTTTGGCGGAGAAAGAGGGATTTGAACCCTCGCGACACTTTCGCGCCCTACTCCCTTAGCAGGGGAGCCTCTTCA
>JAZUBN010000066.1:0-9858 GCA_045638565.1 Oscillospiraceae bacterium
CATACCCTGGTCGCCTGCGCCTGTCGACTTATCGTCTTCGGAGGAGTCAACGCCCTGTGCGATGTCTGGGGACTGTTCGTCGATGGATGTGATAACTGCGCAAGTTGTGCCGTCGAAGCCGTACTTAGCTCTGTCATAGCCGATATCGAGCACTGTCTGACGTGCGATTTTTGGGATGTCAACATAGCAGGATGTTGTGATTTCGCCCATTACGTTGATGAGACCTGTTGTAACAGTTGTTTCGCAGGCTACACGCGCTGTTGGGTCCTGTTCGAGGATAGCGTCGAGAACTGCGTCGGAAATCTGGTCGCAGATTTTGTCTGGATGACCTTCTGTTACGCTTTCACTTGTAAATAAGAATTTATTCATGGTAAAGCTCCTTGGAGAGTATATTTTTCTAACTATAAATTATATCATAGTCTGTCAAGAAATGCAAGAGGACAGGTCGAATGAATTGTGACAGCAAGTATGGGCAGCGTTGGTATGAATTGCATTAAAAGATGTGAATATGTCACGATGGGAAGCGGGGTGGAGTTTGTAGGGTGTGGCGCCTTCGACGCACCGCCGAAATAAGTGAAGAATGAAAAGTGAATAGTGAAGAATTGAGGTGTGACGTGGTCACATTGGATAGAAAATTCACTCCCTCAGTCAAAACCTACGGTTTTGCCAGCTCCCTCGTCTGAGGGAGCCAAGGAGAATTGTGCGTAGGGTACGGCATTTATGACGTACCGAGCCTTCCCCTTGAGGGGAAGGGGGACCATCGAAGATGGTGGATGAGGTGGAACTGTTCTTAAATGAGGAATTGTGGACTGAACAAAGAATGGTTACTACTCCTCCACCGCAAGCGGTCCCCCTCCTCTCACAAGAGGAGGCAAGAAAATAAGGTATCTCCGATGGATTTGATAGGGGGATGCAATTCATTCATTTTCCCATTTATTTCCACGAAATGTTTTTATATTTCATTTCGCTCTTTTGTGATATGGTATAGCCATAACAGATTTTCAAAGGAGGCACAATATGGATTATTTTGAATTGCACAACGGTCTGCACAGCTTTTTCACATTCCCCAAGTTTATTCTCAATTTTAAGCTGACACCCATCACAATGATCGTCTATATGCGGCTTTACGACCGCAATTTCCTTTCAAAACGCAGCGGATGGGCAGACGAGCACGGCAGGATTTACATAATTTATCCTGTGAAGGAGCTGGCCAACGATGCACGCTGCAACGAGAGGACTGTCATGAAGGCGCTCCGTGAGCTTGAAAAGCTTGACCTTATTGAAAGGCGGCGAATGGTGAAAGGCGGTGTGAACAGGATATATGTCAAATGTCCGTGGATAAATATTTCTGACCGTCCGACAAAGAGTGAAATGGATTTTCTGATGGGTGAGGCAGGAGTGCGGTAATCTGCAGGAGGTGATGCAGAAAATGCAGGTCGGTAGTGTAAAAAGTGCAGTACCCCTCCTGAACAAAAGTGCAGGTAATATATAAATAAATATATTTATAAAGAAATATATAGAAAGAGAATCAACACAGCGCATACGCGCGTGTGACATGACAGATATGATTTTTTGTTTTTGGTTTTACAACCCCTCCGTCTGCCTTATGGCAGACACCTCCCCTTGCACAGGGGAGGCATTGTAGGGGACGGCATGATAAATGAAAAGTGAAGAATTGTGGTGTGACAGGTCACATTTGATAGGGCGGGATGTTGGCAAGCACCATCCCCTACGGGTTTTGTGGATAACTGCACTATAAACAGGTCTTGTAAACACAAAATAGAACAAATGTTCTGAAAATACTTGATTTTTCCGATGGAGCGGAGTATAATATATACACCCAGTCAAGATACTACACAGCCGGCTGAGGCAGTCGGCGAGGAAATATAAATTAAAAAACAGAGAGGTGGAAAAGCCTGATGGACAGATGTCAGTTTTGCGGAAGCAAAGAGAAGGTAAATCGTGTGGGGAATATCGTCCTGTGCCAGAAATGCGCCGAGGCAATTTTCCTCGCTTTACAGAAGGAGGTTGAATTGAAGAAAAAGGACAAGGAGGTCTATAAGTATGTCAGACAATGATTTCAAGCCATGGGAGCTCGATTCCAACAACAGAATGATAGCCGACCATATCGGCATTGATAATTTCAACAAGCTGGTATGGCTTTGCGGCGGCGAGCTTTTATATATTCCGAAAAAGGACAGAGTGTGGCGCAGGGGGAGAAACCGCCGTATCAAAGCCGAATTCAACGGCGGCAATACAAAGGCGCTGGCACAAAAATATTCGCTGAGTGAGCGCAGAATTCAGCAGATTGTAAGCGAAAGCAGAGGTGTGCAGTAGGGTGTGACGGGGGCGAATGAATTGTGCTTTGCACATGAATTACCTTCGGTTACATTGGATTGTGTGTAGGGGCGAGCATTGCTCGTCCGATGAAATTGTAGGGTGCGGCGCCCTCGATGGTCCGCTTGGTTAAGTGAATAGTGAAGAATGAAAAGTGAAGAATTGCGGTGTGACAAGTCACATTGGGTAGGGGGCAATCCCTCCACCGCTGAAGCGGTCCCCCTCCCTTTACACAAGGGAGGCGAGAGAATTGTGCGTAGGGGACGGCATTTATGACATACCGATTATTTAATCAGTGAACGAAGTTCACACCATAATGTTCCGCAGGAACAATTCATGATACGCAGTATCAATTCATGGCGTCAGCCAATTCATGACGAAGTCAATTCATTTATAATATTGACTTTACCGCCTGATTTAATGTACAATGATTATATACGGAGGGCCGGGCGCCCGACCGCGGACGAGTGTCCGCGTACTGATTTTGACGAATTCATTTCGGCAAAATCTATTTAATCAAGGGGACCCCATAAAACCCGTTTTATGGGGAGAAAAGGTGAGGATATGTTTTATGGCACCGGTAAAATGGATGACGGCGTTGTCCGTCTGATTTGCTACCGCAAGTCCAATGCGGACGAAAAACGTGGATATCTGCCTGCCTATCATTTTCGTATTACCCTGTGCAGCGGACAGGAGATAGGCTTTTGCGACCTGCGTGTGGGGCAGAATATAAACACCTTCTACGGAGGCAACATCGGATACAGCATTTCGCCCGAATACCGTTGCAAAGGCTATGCCACAAGGACTGTGCGGCTTCTTTGTGACCTTGCAAAGTGGGACGGGATGAACTATGTCCTGATTACAACTACCCCTGAAAATCTTGCCTCGCGCCGTGTCATTGAAAAATCGGGCGGAATCTTCCTCGATGAGAGGGATATTCCACGTGACCACGAGATGTATGGACACGAGCGGAGGAAGTGCGTGAGGTATAAGGTTAATCTATAATGAATTGGCTGACGCCATGAATTGCCGTCGGCATGAATTGCACCAGAGGTGCGTGAATTGTTTGCAGAGCAAACATTAAGGTATCTGCGATGCATTGGGTAGGGGGCAATCCCTCCACCGCAAGCGGTCCCCCTCCCTTTACACAAGGGAGGCATGGGATGGTGCGTAGGGTACGGCATTTATGACGTACCGTTTATTTAATCGTGAACGAAGTTCACACCTTAATGTTCCGCAGGAACAATTCATGATACAAAGTATCAATTCATGAAATCAGAGATTTCAATTCATGCATCTTTGATGCAATTCATTTTCATAAAGTAAAAATGGAGAACAAGACTATGTCCAAATACATCATCGCCCTTGATCAGGGCACTACAAGCTCACGAGCTATCATTTTTGACGAAAATCTTTCCATCGTTTCGGTGGCTCAGAACGAATTTAAGCAGATTTATCCGCAGAGCGGCTGGGTCGAGCATGACCCTATGGAGATTTACGCTACTCAGTACGGCGTTATGATGGAGGCCATCGCGAAAAGCGGCGTTGAGCCTTGCGATATTGCCGCTATCGGCATTACAAATCAGCGTGAAACCACCATTATGTGGGACAAAAACACGGGCAAGCCTGTTTATAACGCTATCGTGTGGCAGTGCCGCCGCACAGCCGACATCTGCAAGTCGATTGATGGCGAAATGACCGATTATATCAAGGGTGCCACAGGTTTGCTTGTCGATGCCTATTTCAGCGGCACCAAAATCAAGTGGATTTTAGACAATGTTGAGGGCGTTCGTGAAAAGGCTGAAAAGGGCGAAGTGCTTTTCGGCACTGTGGATACGTGGCTGCTCTGGAAGCTGACTAACGGCAAGATCCACGCGACAGACTTCACAAATGCCTCACGTACCATGCTTTTCAACATAAATACCCTCGATTGGGACGAGAAAATCCTCGAATATCTCGATATTCCGAAGGCTTGCCTGCCATCGGTGCATTATTCCGACAGCTGTTTCGGCAGAGTCAATATCGGCGGTGTGAATGTGCCTGTCTGCGGCATCGCAGGCGACCAGCAGGCCGCTCTTGTGGGGCAGAGATGCTTCGAGGCCGGGCAGGCAAAGACGACTTACGGCACAGGCTGTTTCCTGCTTATGAATGTGGGCGAAAAGCCTGTTATGAGCGAAAATGGGCTTGTTACGACTATCGGTATTGCCTGTGACGGCAAGGTGGACTATGCTCTTGAAGGCTCGGTTTTTGTGGGCGGCGCTGTAATTCAGTGGGTGCGTGACGAGCTTGGGCTTATCAGGGAATCGACTGACAGCGAATATTTCGCAAACAAGGTGGAGGACAACGGCGGCGTTTATATCGTGCCTGCCTTTACAGGCCTTGGCGCGCCTTATTGGGATATGGAGGCTCGCGGCGCGATTTTCGGCATCACACGCGGAACAAACCGCAATCATATCATCCGCGCGGCGCTGGAAAGCATTGCTTATCAGGTCAATGATGTGATTTCGGCGATGGAAAGCGATATCGGCAGAAATATCACCGAGCTTAAGGTGGACGGCGGCGCTTGCGCCAACAATCTGCTGGCGCAGTTCCAGGCCGATATTACAAATACAACGGTCGTGCGTCCTGTTGTGCGTGAAACGACGGCTCTCGGCGCGGCAATTTTGGCCGGTATGTCGGCAGGGCTTATCGATAAGAGAGGCAGAATGGCTGTCGACAGGGTTTTTGAGCCTTCTATGGCGGCGGAAAAGAGGGAAAAATACCTTAAAATGTGGCATAAGGCTGTCAAGAGAAGCCTTGAATGGGAAGAATAGTGATGAGGACCACTCCGTATGGGGTGGTCTTTTTTTAATGAATAGTGAAGAATTAAGGTGTGACGGGGTCACATTGGATAGGGACAACCCCTCCGTCAATCTTTGATTGACACCTCCCCCAAGGTGAATTGACCGAAGGTCAAGAGAGGGTGGCCTGGGCCATTGCACAGGGGAGGCAAGGGGTGCGTAGGGGAAGGTCAATATGGTATGCTGTACGGAAATTGGTGCATTTGGTCACAAAAGGAGAAAAAACGCTGAAAATAATTGTAAAATTGTTACTGAAAGGTATTGCATTTTGAAAATAATATGTTATAATGGTCACATAAAGCAAGACTAAAACAGTAAAATATTCTGTTTTGTGACAAAAATATTTATGGAGGACTTATCATGAGCAAAAGACTTATTTCCATGCTCACAGTATTTACAATGCTGATGACTATGATTTCGGGCGCGGCTCTGGCAACAGATGATGCAGAAGCATTTGACCTTATTGCAGCTGTTGCAGGCGCAGAAGCAGGCACAGAAATCGTTCTTACAGACGATGTAGTGCTTACAGAAAGACTTACTATCAGCAAGGCGCTCACTATCGACCTTGGCGGCAACACTATTTCTGCTAATTTTGCAGATGACTACGGCGCAATTTATATCGGCACAGCGGGCGACCTCACTATCACAGGTGAGGGCACAATCACAAGTGCAAACACTTATGCAGTAGGCAACTACGGTAAACTTACAGTAAACGGTGCAACTCTTGAAACTACAGCAGACGGCTATGCTGCCCTTTACAATTTCTATTTTAACGATACAACACACGGCAAGGCATATATCACAGAAGGCACATTCGTTGGCGATGTATGGAACAGCGGTGTTCTCGATATTACAAGCGGTACATTCGATTACATCGACAACAGCGGTTATATGACAGTTGCTGATGCAACTATCAATGGTCTTTACGGCGGCAACGGCGAAGATGCTCCACTCGTTGAAAACTGCGGCACTATCGAATTTGGTGGCGAAGTGACTATCGGCAATGCAGAACTCCACTGCCCTGTCACAGTAAAGAATGATGTTGTTCTCAATATCGGCGGCACAATTACTTCCGATGTTGAAAGCGACTACGGCGCATTCTATATCGGCACAGCGGGCGACCTTACAGTTAACGGCGGTAAAATCACAAGCACAGCATCTTATGCAGTAGGCAACTATGGTAAGCTTACAGTAGACGGCACAACTCTTGAAACTACAGCTGACGGCTATGCTGCCCTCTACAACTTCTATTTTAACGGAGCAACACACGGCAAGGCATATATCACAGACGGCACATTCGTTGGCGATGTATGGAACAGCGGTGTTCTTGAGATTACAGATGGTACATTTGATTACATCGACAACAGCGGTTATATGACAGTTGCTGATGCGACTATCAATGGTCTTTACGGCGGCAACGGCGAAGATGCAGCTGATGTTGAAAACTGCGGCACAATCGAACTTGCCGGCGGCGAAGTTGTTCTCGGCGGCGATGCTGAGCTTGCAGCTCCTATCGTTGTAACAGGTACATCTACACTCAATATTGCTGAAGGCAAGACAATTTCCAACACAGAAGGCATCTGGAATGTTGAAAACAAGGACTGGTCTCTTATCAGCGTACGCGGCGGTGACCTTACAATCACAGGCAACGGCACACTCGACGCTAAGGAAGATGACTGCTATGCAGTTGACGTTCAGGAAGGCACAGTAACTATCGAAAACGGCACAATTATCGGTAATGTTTCTGCAGTTTACGTGCTTAAGGGCACAGCTAACATCGAAGGCGGTACATATTCCATCAAGCAGAAGTCCACTTTTGACGATGAACGCTACACACTCAACTGCCTTGATGAAAACTTCAGAGCAGGCACAGCTGATATCATCGTAACAGGCGGTACATTCAATAAGTATAACCCTGCAATCAGCAATTCCGAAAATCCTGAAGCTGTTTTCGTAGCTGAAGGCTATGAAGCAAAGCAGGAAGGTGACAATTATGTTGTTTCTGCTGTTGTAATTCCTGAGCCACCTGCTCCTCCTGTGGAAGATGATGACGATGACGATGACTACACACCATCCGCTCCTGTTGTGACACCATCTGTCACAGTTAAGGACGAAAACGGCAAGGCTGTTGAGTTCGAAAAGCAGGCTGACGGCTCTCTCGTTGTTGACACAGAGGAAGATGCTGAGTTTACAGTTGATACAGCTAACGGCAAGGATGCTACAGTAAAGTATGAAACAGAAGGCAAAAACTACGGTCTTGTTGCTGTTATCGTAAACGAAGACGGCACAGAAACTATCATCACAGACACAATTCCTACTGAAAACGGCATTGAGTTTACTGTGAAGGACGGTCAGACTGTAAAGATCGTTGACAATTCCCAGATTTTTGACGACGTTTACGCAGGCGACTGGAACCACGATGCAGTTACATTTGCGGCGGCTCGCGGCATTGTAAACGGCGTTGGCGATAATAAGTTTGAGCCAACTGCTGCGGCTACACGCGGCATGGTTATGACAATGCTGGCTCGTCTCAGTGGCGTTGACACAACAGGCGGCGAAACATGGTTCTCCGAAGGCATGGATTGGGCGAAGGAAAACGGTATTTCCGACGGCACAAATCCTGAAGCAGCTATTTCCCGTGAACAGCTTATCGTAATGCTCTGGCGCCTTGAAGGCTCGCCAAAGGCAAATGGCGTTCTTAACGGCTTTGACGATGCAACTGACGTGAGCGGCTGGGCAAGTGACGCTATGGCATGGGCTGTTGAAAAGGGTCTTGTTCAGGGCAATAACGGCCAGCTTATGCCTGAAAACAACGCAAACCGCGACCAGGTAGCACAGATTCTGATGAACTACATTTTGATGAAGTAATTGAATAAAATTAAGGACCACTCCGTATGGGGTGGTCTTTTTTAATGAATAGTGAAAAGTGAATAGTGAAAAGTGAAGAATTAAGGTGTGACGAGGTCACATTTGGTAGGTAACGCCTGCGGCTACACCTCATCCGTCAGCTTCGCTGACACCTTCCCCTCAAGGGGAAGGCTCACTCTCTCAGTCAAAACCTGCGGTTTTGCCAGCTCCCTCGTCTGAGGGAGCCGAGGAACAATGTGTCTCCGACGGATTTATTAGGGCGGGATGTCGGCAAGCGCCATCCCCTACATTGGACTGTGCAAGGGCATAAATATTTTGAATATCAAGCGAAATGTTTTTAAGAAACATTTCGTTTTTTTATTTCGCTAAAAGGTTATAGAATATGCTTGTAGCTACGAAAAAGTCGACAAAACACAACAAAAATACAACATTACAAAGGAGAAATAAAATTATGGCTTTGGATTATGCAAAGGCTTATCAGACATTTATTGACGAGGAAATGTGCGCTTCCTCTGTGACACAGTGGATGAATCCGCTTCCGGGTACAGTCAAGTTTGACGGCGGCAAGGACATTCAGCTGTGCGAACTTTCCACAACAGGTCTCGGCGCTTATGATGCCACAAAGACAGACGGCTCTGCCTATCCGCAGGGCGCTGTCACAAACAAGTGGCGTTCCTATTCCCTCTTTATGGACAGAGGCGTAAAGTTCGCTCTCGACCGCACTGCGCCATCCGATACAGGTTTTATGGCGACAGCCGAAAATGTAATGCGTGAGTTTGCACGCACTCAGCTTGCACGTGAAATGGATACATATCGCATCTGCAAGCTTTACAACACTGCTGTAAACGGCGCTTATTCTTCCGAAAACGTCTTTACAGGCGCTGTTACTAAGGAAAATGCCGTAGGCGAGCTTGTCAAGACTCTCGCGGCGGCTCAGAACTCCTCCGAACAGCTTAACGGCTTTGTTGCCATCATCAATCAGGAGCTTCGTCCGGCATTTATGGAGGCTTCTGCCAACACAGTGAGCCAGATTACATTTGGCGAAAAGGCTGAAATCAACGGCATTGAGTATGAAAATGTCATGTATGTGGGCGACCTTGTCTGCATTTTCGCACCGAAGAGTCGAATGGTGACAGATGTTGCCGTGCTTTCAGGCAGAGATGGCGAAGCAGAAGGCGGCGTAAAGAAGTCTGACAGCGGCAAGTACATCAATTTTGTGGTGGCTTCTTACGATGCGCCCCTTGCCGTTTCTAAAATTGACAGCCTCAAGCAGTTCCCACCTGAAGAAAATCAGCTTTTCGACGGCACAGCTATTCAGGCTCGTTATCTTTACGATCTTTTCGTGCCGAAGAACAAGGTTTGCGCTGTGGCTGTCCACGCGGAAGCTTAATATGGCGGTTGCTTTTGAAATGACGGGGGCCCGTGAGCGAATTATAAATAACGCTCTTGCCCTCGTGGGAAATGAGCACGACGACCGCGCGGAGGCTCTTTTTGAGGTGGCCCTTCTCGATGCTCTCGGCAGATGCAACCGTGACGATGTGCCTTATAAGATGGAGGGGACGATTGCCATTATGCTTGCCGATTTAATGAGAAACGGCGGACAGAGCGGGGTCAAGAGCCTGACGAGAGGCGATGTTTCGGTGACATACAGCGAAAAGAACAGCGGTGGGGTGGACCTTGCGCCATTCGTGAAAATGAGGGCGATTTAAGAAATTAAGTGTGCTTTGCACATGAAAAATGAAGCGCCTGACGGCATAAGTCGGATCGTAGCCATGTCGTTCTGTGAGCCAAGAAGTTGCAATAGTTGCTTGTC
>JAZUBN010000067.1:0-17644 GCA_045638565.1 Oscillospiraceae bacterium
GGCAGCGCAGTCAACATTGGTGAAGTTACAGCCGGTGCTATAGGTGAAGAGGCAAAGCTTCATGGCATACAGATGTCGCTGCACTCGCCATATTACATAAATCTTTCCTCAGCAGAGCCTGAAAGAATTGAAAAGAATATAAGGTATATTCTTGAAAGCGCAAAGTGCGTTGATGTTATGGGCGGTACACGTATCGTAATCCATATGGGTGGTCTTTCCAAAATGACAAGGGAAGAGGCCATGGAGAATACGAAAATCAATGTCAGGGCATTCCTTAAGGCACTCGATGAAAACGGCCTTTCTCATATAATTCCGTGTATTGAAACTATGGGGAAAATCAATGTGCTTGGCACACTTGAAGAAGTGCTGGAAATATGTCAGCTTGATGAAAGACTGCTGCCGTGTATAGATTTCGGTCATCTCAATGCAAGAACACACGGCTCGCTTGACAGTTATGAAGCTTTTGCTGAGCTGTTCGATAAGATGGAAAATGCCATAGGAATTGAAAGAGCAAAACGCTTCCACTCACATTTCAGTAAAATAGAATACAGTAAGGGCGGAGAAGTCAAGCATCTCACATTTGAAGATGAAAAGTACGGACCTGTTTTTGATCATATTGCAAAGATTATAAAGGAAAGAGAATATTCCCCTACATTTATATGTGAAAGCGCAGGCACTCAGGCAGAAGATGCCGTAATAATGAAAACTATATTTGAAAATATATAAAGGAGATATATACTTATGACAAGACTTGAAAAAATCAGAGTAGCAATGAAGGAAAAAGAGCTTTGCGCTCTTCTTGTAACATCCCCTGCTAACAGAAGATATGTTACAGGCTTTGGCTCTTCTGCAGGTAATGTTCTTATCACAATGGATAATGCATACTTTATTGTAGACTTCAGATATATTGAAGCTGCAAAGAAGGGTGCTAATGCTGATATCACAGTTACACAGCTCAAGAAGACATTTATGGAAGACCTTGCTGAAATTGTCAAGGAACAGGGCATCAAGCGTATCGGTTTTGAAAACCGTATGATGAGTGTTTTCGATTTCGAAAACTACAAGGCTCAGATTGATGCTGAATTCGTAGCATTTGATGATGGTATTGAAATCGTAAGACGCAATAAGGATCCATATGAACTCGAATGCATCAAGAAGGCTCAGGGTATTGCAGAAGCAGCTCTCACAGAAGCTCTCAAGCAGTTCAAGGTTGGTATGACAGAAAAGGATGTAGCAACACTCCTTACATATGAAATGAGCAAGCACGGCTCCGAAGGTCTTGCGTTCCCTGTAATTGCAGTTTCCGGTAAGAACTCATCTCTCCCACACGGTGTTCCAACAGATAAGAAGATCGAAGAAGGCGATTTCCTTACAATGGACTTCGGTGCAAAGATCGGTGGTTACTGCTCTGATATGACAAGAACAGTTGCATTCGGTCATGTAACAGAAGAAATGGAACTCGTTTATAACACAGTTCTCAAGGCTCAGCTCGCTTGCCTCGAAGGTGCTAAACTTGGTATGCCTGGTAAGGAAATCGATGCACTTGCACGTGATATCATCACAGAAGCAGGTTATGGCGAATGCTTCCAGCACGGTCTTGGTCACTGCATCGGTCTCGACGTTCATGAAGGCCCAAGAGCTAACAAGATCGACCCAACTCCACTTGCTGTTGGTAATATTCTCACAATCGAACCAGGTATCTATATTGAAGGCAAGTTTGGCGTTCGTATCGAAGATATGCTTTATTTCGGTGAAAACGGCACAGAAAACCTTACACATATGCCAAAGGAACTCATTATCATCAAGTAATTTGGTGGAAAATCACTAAAAATCTACAGAAAAAGCAGATAGGTACTTGATTTTTTGTGTGAAATAGTGTAAAATAATGTATCGGTATAATTATAAAATTAAAATGCATATATAAGGAGAAATCAATATGGTATTTGCAAGTGATTTTAGAAAGGGTATGACTTTCCAGATTAACGGTCAGCCACACGTTATTATTGACTTCCAGCACGTTAAGCCAGGTAAGGGTGCAGCTTTCGTAAGAACAAAGTATAAGAACATCATCACAGGTGCTACACGTGAAGAAGCTTTCAACCCAGATGAAAAGTTCCCAAAGGCTCACATCGAAACAAAGAAGATGCAGTACAGCTATTCCGATGGTGAACTCTACTACTTCATGGATCCAGAAACATATGATCAGGTTCCTCTCGGCTTTGATATGGTTGAAGAAGCTCTCAAGTACATCAGAGAAAACGACGAAGTTACAGTTAAGTTCTACAACGGCAGCGCATTCCTCGTAGAAGCTCCAAACTTTGTTGACCTCGAAGTTACAGACACAGAACCAGGCTTCAAGGGCGATACAACAAACAACGTAACAAAGCCAGCTACAGTTGAAACAGGCGCTATTATCCAGGTTCCAATCTTCATCGATATCGGTGAAAAGATTCAGATCGATACACGTACAGGCGAATATCTCGGTCGTTCCAAGAAGTAATTAAACTACTTCAGTCACTTTATTAAACTCACATTTGAAAGGAGAGTTGAACATGATGACACTCACAGAAAAGGCTTCATACCTCAAGGGTCTTATGGACGGTATGAATCTCGATACAACAACAAACGAAGGTAAGCTTTTTGCAGCTATTGCTGATCTTCTCGATGAACTTTGCATCTCCGTTGCAGATCTCGAAGACCAGACAGAAATCATGGGCGAAGAACTCGATCTTATCGAAGAATCCCTCGACGAAATCGATGAAATCATTGATGAAATCGACGAAGCTATCGAAGATATCGACGATACACTCGATGAAATCTGCGAATACGTCGACGAAGAAGATGAAGATGATGACGAAGACGACGATGATGACTACGAAGATGACGACGATGAATATGAATTCGATGATGAAGAATTCTATCAGGTTGTTTGCCCAACATGCGGCGAAGAAATCAGCGTAGACGAAGGTATCCTCGAACAGGGTGCTATCAAGTGTCCTGCTTGCGGTGAAGAGCTTGAGTTTGATCTTTCTGAACTCGAATGTGATTGCTGCGAATGCGCAGGTTGCGATGAATGCGATACATGCGACTGTGAAGACTGCACATGTCCTTGCACAGACGAATGCACAGAATGCAAGTGCGAAGATGATTGCGAAAATTGCAAGTGCGAAAACAATAAGTAATTATTGATCAGAAATAAAAGCTGACAGATTTTCTGTCAGCTTTTTAATTTTGCGATTAAGTATATAAAAATAAAGGCGCTCTCATTTTGAGAACGCCTTGTTTTTTATTCAGCCGGATTGTCGCAAACACCGATGAAGAGAAGTACACCGCTGTGCTGTATGCCGAAAATGAACGGTCTGTTGAGAATCATATCAGCTCTGCCTTCAGGAATCATAGCGCCTGCATACTGTATTTCGGTGAATGCCGAAGCGGTAACACCTTTTTTATCGATTGCAATATGTGTGTCCTCTGAAATATTATCGATAAAGGCTATGCCGGCGGTAATGGCGGAAAAATCAGGATTTTGATTAAAAGCTGATTCAAGACCGAGCAGCTCAAGTGTTTCTCGCGCATTGATAGTCGAATCAAAACTGAACTTCGGTATCTGCCAGATAACTTCACCTGCAAAAGCATTTTCGTTGTTTATAATTTCGTCAACGCTCTGCGCACTTGATAATAATTCGCGAGGAGCAACGCCCTCATCAGGAAGAATAAAGAACATACCTGCGCCATCTTTGAGAGCAAGAGATGAAGAAATATAATTATCTCCGACAACATATCGGTATGAATCATATCTGGAATTGAGATAATCTACATTTACAGTATTGCCGTCAGCAAGATAGAAAACATCTTCTTCGGTTTTGTTCTTGTTAAACTCGTCTGTCCACTGTGTGCTGAAATATATTGTGTTGAAAATACTCATAAGCTGCTGCGAGCTCAACTGAATATCAGGCTTTATTGTACCACCCGTATTCAATGCAACCCAATCAGACATTTTTTCGGCAGTTTCGGTATTCGCGAAATCTTCATTGAAAATATGAGCGTAGAAATTGCTTGCTGCGTTGTTGACAAATCCCTCATTGAAGTTTTCAGCATTGTTGAGCCAAAGTGAATTGCTGATTTTTGATTTGATAATATTGTTATCGCGATAAAGTCGGTTGTAAAGATAACGGCTTTGTGTTGAAAGCTCGCTGATATTGTCTGCACCAAGAAGCTCCATAAACTCGTTTCGTGTTTCGCCTTCGGCACCTGTTGCCGCAAGAGAAAGAGCGTAATACATGGAAACAGGGGAGTAGTTGACGTTGTTTTCGTTTTCGGTCAGCAGCTTTGCGGCGGTACTATATGAAAAATCATTTACAGCCGCCATAAAATCTTCACTGACAGGGTTGTCGCGGAGCATTTTGGTGCGCGTATCATAGTCATCAAAGGCAAATGCCTTGGGGAAAACAACATCCATAAGTGCACCATCAAAATGAGCCGTGTCGCCTTGCTTGAATAAAACAAAGCCAAGTACAATAACCAGACAGGCAGCAATAGGTAGCAACTTATAAATCACAGATTTCTTTTTACTGATAACTTTTGCTTCTTCGATAAGCTTGTCATCAATATCGGTTATCGCATCAAAAAGTTTTTTCTCTTTCATATTGAAATACCCTCCTTTTCCAAAAGTGTTCTGAGTTTCTTGCGCATACGGAATAATCTGCCCGAAACAGCATTTCTGCTCTGTGATAATTCTTCGGACAGTTTATCCACAGAATCGCCATACCAGTATCTGCGCACGAATAAAACACGGTCGCTTTTCGGCAGAGAATGGAGCCAGACAGAAATAATATGACTCAGCTCGTTTGTTTCAACGATGCTTTCGGTAGTTTCATTATGCGGAATACATTCACTTAATTCGGATAAAAGAACATCACAGCTCGAGTTTCGCTTTTGTACATTCTTTCTGTGCCACATATTTATGGAAATATTTCGCGTTATCCTGCCGAGATAAGCAAAAAGAGAGAATGGCTTATGCGGAGGAATTGTATCCCACGCCTTGATATATGTATCGCTGACGCATTCTTCACTGTCTTCATGGCTGGAAAGGATATTGAGCGAAATACGCATAAGAGCAGGATTATACTTGGCTTTGCTTTCGGATATTGCCATCTCATCGCGTGCCCAGTATAATTCTATAATCTTACTGTCGTCCATAAAATCCCCCTTTCATATGTCTTTACCTATATAGACAGCTTTTTTGAAAAAATGTTCGCACAAATTAAAAATAAAGCCATAGAATTTTCATCTATGGCTTTAATGATATTACTGATTTGCCTTTTTCTTGCTTGCAATACGCAATCTTTCTGTGTTGCTGAGAATCTGCTTGCGGAGACGGAGGCTCTTTGGTGTGACTTCAAGAAGTTCATCCGGAGCCATAAATTCGATACACTGTTCAAGGCTCATTCTCTTTGGTGGGATAAGTCTGAGAGCATCATCGGAACCACTTGCACGCATATTTGTAAGCTGCTTCTTGCGGCATACGTTTACGGACATATCATCGCCCTTTGGATTCTGACCGATAATCATACCTTCGTAAACTTCAACACCTGGATCGATAAAGAGCATACCGCGTTCCTGAGCGCCATAGAGACCATAGCCTGTAGCGACACCAGGTTCAAATGCAACGAGAGAACCTGTATTTCTTGTTGGGATATCTCCCTTGTATTCCTGATATTCGTAGAAGATTGTATTGAGAATACCTTCACCCTTTGTATCTGTAAGGAATTCATTCTTATAGCCAAAAAGACCGCGGGAAGGGATGAGGAATTCGATACGCATACGGCTGCCGTGAGGTGCCATGTGAGTCATGATAGCCTTTCTTTCGCCAAGCTTACCCATTACTGCGCCGACAAATTCTTCAGGAACATCGATGAACAGACGTTCAACAGGCTCCATCTTCTTGCCGTCCTTTTCCTTGTAAAGAACACGTGGTGGGGATACAGAGAATTCAAAGCCTTCACGACGCATTGTTTCGATGAGAATGGAAAGATGCATTTCACCTCTGCCGAGAACACGGAAAGCATCTGTGCTGTCTGTTTCAAATACCTTAAGAGAAAGGTCCTTGAGAAGCTCTTTGAAAAGACGGCTTCTGATCTGACGGGATGTAACAAACTTACCTTCACGGCCTGCGAGCGGGCTGTCGTTGACAGAGAATGTCATTTCAACAGTAGGTTCGGAAATCTTTACAAATGGCAATGGCTCAATCTGATTTACAGAACAGAGAGTGTCACCAATGAAGATTTCTTCGATACCGGAGAAACATACGATATCGCCGGCGTAAGCCTTTTCAACAGGAATACGCTTGAGGCCTTCGATGGAGAAGAGGGATACAATCTTGCTCTTGTAATTTACACCTTCATCATTGTAGTTGGAAACATGAACTTCCTGACCGACGGAAATAGTACCGCGCTCAATTCTGCCGATACCGATACGGCCAACATAGTCGTTGTAGTCAACAGAAGAAACGAGAAGCTGAAGTTCACCTTCGGAATCACAGTCAGGAGCAGGAATATGCTCGATGATTGTTTCGAACATAGGGATGAGATCTGTGCCTGTAACATTGATATCACGGGATGCTGTGCCGTCACGTCCGGAGCAATAGAGGATAGGGCTGTCAAGCTGCTCGTCAGTAGCTTCAAGATCCATAAGAAGCTCAAGAGCTTCGTCTGTAACTTCACTGAGACGTGCATCAGGACGGTCGATCTTGTTTACAACGATGATAACGTTGTGACCAAGTTCAAGAGCCTTCTGAAGAACAAAGCGTGTCTGAGGCATTGTGCCTTCGAAAGAGTCAACGAGAAGAAGAACACCGTTAACCATCTTGAGAATACGCTCAACTTCACCTGCAAAGTCGGCATGGCCTGGTGTGTCAACGATGTTGATCTTTGTGTCTTTATACATGATAGATGTATTTTTTGCAAGGATTGTAATGCCTTTTTCTTTTTCAAGGTCATTGTTATCCATTACACGGTCAGGGGAGACCTGATTATCGCGGAAAACACCGCCCTGACGAAGCATCTGGTCGACAAGGGTAGTCTTACCGTGGTCAACGTGCGCAATGATGGCAACGTTGCGAATATTTTTTGCTTCCATATTTATATATCTCCTTGTAAGGAATAAGAATCTTCTATAACTAAAATATTTTATCACAAATTGTTTTGTTTTTCAATCACTTATCGATGAAAATTTGAAATATAATGCAATTTAGTCATAAATCAACGAAAAAATATTGATAATATAATGATAAATTATCCATGGTGCAGAAAAAAACGACAAAATCTGTTTGACAAAGTATTTGTTTTATGTTTTAATTATTGTGTTATAAGCTTGTGTAGCACAGTCGGTAGTGCAGCTGATTCGTAATCAGCAGGTCGCGTGTTCAAGTCACGTCACAAGCTCCACCCCATCCGAAATGATTCGGATGGGGTTTTTTATTGCAGAAATATATCTGATATATGGAAAATGCATACTGTTATAGCATATGAATGTAAATTGAAAAGGCTGACTGCAAGTTTATACTTGACAAAATGTTGGATATGGGTATATACTTATGACATTGAATTGAATACCGAATAATTCTTTTGCATCATGCAAAGACGGAATAGGGTGAGAATCCCTGCGAGTCGGTCACTGTGATACCTTCTGCGAAAGGTTAAGTCAGATACGTCGGAATTATTCATTCGTACCTGCCTGAACCAGAGTCCGACGCGATATGATTTTATATCCGCACTACCGATTACAGGCAGTGCGGATTTTTTATTTGGTTCAAAATAAAAAATCAGGAGAAAGACAATGAAAAAACGATTATTAAGCCTGTTTCTTGCTTTTGTCATGACCTGCAGCCTGCTACCTGCAGAAGTCCTGGCAGCAGAAACGGAAATCCAAGTTAACGACAATGTTATTGACATTGCGGACAGAACAGTTTATTCACTTGGAAAGTATTATGCAAAAGCTGTCGATATTCAAATTACCGGAGCAACAGTTGAAAGTGCAACTGAAGACGGCACGACGGTTAACATAGTGCTTGACAGTAACACAGCATCTGATGAAAAAATAGCTGTAACATTTGGAACAGCGCTTAACAAGTGTGATATGGTCGGTCATACTGCAGAGATTACCTTGAAAGACAGTAATGCATCTGTTGGTATGACATTAAAGGGAAGGTATGACTCTATTGACCGGATGAGCGGCACTGTAGCTTATACATTAAACTTTTCTGTGGCTGAAAAAATCACAGCACCTCCAACAATATTGGTGAAATCGGATACTGAATCCACATATGCCGGTGTTGCCATAGATTTGAATTTGAAAGACTATTTTGAAAATGCAACAGTTTTTTATCTTGTTGAGGGTGAAAAAAAGACTCCTGTCGACGGGAAAACATACACATTCAGGACACTTGAAGGCGGAACACATACATTGGTATTTGCTGCATCCAATGGTATAGGTATGTGCGAAGAAGTTGTTACAGTAACAGTTGAAGTAACTGAAATCGAAAGCGGTGCATGGCTTGGAATTACTACCTCAAACGGCAGTGTAAACTATGTTTTGTTTACGGATAAAGACGGAAATCCGATTGATGGACTTATTGCATCATATGAGGGTACAAACATTGCAGTTACATTGCCTCGTGATTATGATGTGAACAGTAAAATTACAGCTACCTTTAATCTGACACAGAATGGCGATGGTTTGCCAAAACTTTCTACATCAAATGCATTTAATGGTTCCAATGATACAAAAGTGTATAATACCACACTGTCAAACGGTATGGGCAAAGCAACAATGTACCTCTATAATGCTCATCCAAAGGCAACGAACAACAGCTATACAACTTATACAATAAATTATGCTATAGATAATAAAGCTCCGACATTTGCAGAAGGTCAGACTGATACAGGTGTGGCAGAAGTTGTAGCGGGTAATGCATATACTATTGACCTTGGCCCAATTTTTGCAGATGCAGAAGGAGATGACCTTACTTATAGTGTAAAGATAAATGGGGAAGCTGCAGTTGTAGCCGATAAAAACTATAGTTTTGTTCCTGAACTTGGAGGAACATACGAACTTGAGTTTTTTGCAAAGGACTTTATGTCAACTTCAGTTGAATCATATAAGGTCACACTTACAGTAACAAACTCTACAGAAACCTATGAAATGACTGTATATGTGCCTGATGGATTGACTCCTGACTTTTATGTTACATCAGGATTCGAAGATGGCATTGATAAGCTTGGAGATGCTTTATATAGCATTAATGGCGAATCAACTGACGGCATGACAGCCTACACAGTAAACTATCCTGTAAATGCCGATATGATCAGCATACGTACTGAAAACTTTGGCGGATTGGCTTTTAGTGCAGAAAGCGATGGTACAGTAAGTTTACGAAAAACACAGCTTAAAGTAGTGGACTACGATAACAATGATGCCGTCAGCACTAATAACGTTACTTATAGTGGAAACACAGCAGTAGCAGGCAGTGATGGATGGCTGCTTGTGGTGGGTAATGAATATGTTTTCAAAGCCGCACCTCAAAATGCTGATTTGATAGCGGCTTCCAAGACTCTGACAATGGAAGCGGGTACAGATATTTATACCGTATCAATAATGCTCGGCATTTCAAATCCTATGAGCATTACCGTGCCAACAGGCGCAAAGGCTCAGCTTTATAAGTATAATGAGTATTATGATAATACCGAGCTTAAAGTCGAGATAATCAGCGAAAACGACGATGATACCACAACATATCAGTTTGTTGCCGATACCAAGGCAAATGGTGCATCATATATTTACCGTGTTTCTATGGAAGGAAAGATCACCAAAGCAGGTTGGCTTAAATGGGGTGAGCAGAATCTTGCCGTAAATTATACTGATAATGATAAAGCTCCTTCCTACAGACTGGATGATTATTCTATAACGGGTGAGAAGAACAGCAGTATCACAGAAGACAGTGTTCTTCTCAATGTGAACAGCCGTAATCATCTCAATATGAGTGTTGGCCAAAGCAAAGTACTCAAGGGGTACAGAGCGTGGGAAATTATTGCAAAAAGCTATCAGAACTATATCATCACTCCTGATTTCCACTTCAATATCATTTCTGGTGATGACGTAATTTCTCTCACAGAAAAGCCATCACTGTCGACAGCTGATGGCGACTGGATGACAGTCAAAGCCCTTAAGCAAGGCATAGCGGTTATCGAAGTAACTTATGATGCAATTGAAGTAAAGGGCGGCGATTACGACGGTGTTTACGGTGCATCTGACCCTAACCGTACAGGTCTTTTAATTGTTCAGGTGGGCGAAAATGATGATGCATCTGTCAAATTCGGAATAGATAGCTTTGCAAGTATCGGAACCTCCGGTTCTAAAAATATTACATATAATCCTAACAATAAAAAAGATTGGGATTCAGAATTTGACACCTTGTATTTTCTTGGAAACAGCGGAAATCTTACACTTATGCCTACTGCTTCTTCTGAGATTATAGAAGTATCAGTAAGTCATGACAAGGGCGCAACTTGGATAAATCTTGCAGGTGAAGATGGTGTTTATAATGCTGAGATTATTCAGGGTAACAACATTATCAAAGTAAAGACTGCAAGCGGAACTGCATATCAGGTTGTTCGTGGTGATAAGGTAACAGTAAAATTTGCAGAAGTTGAGGGAAAAAGTAATGATAACGGCATTGTAGAAGCAGGCGAAACCATACGTGTCTACTTAAATGGTCTGCATAATCCAATCCCTAAAATGGCAGGAAACTACAATCCGGGATATGCAGGAAATTATGATGGATACAGCAGTCAACACTTAAATTATACCTGTAACGAAGTGCCTATCTACGGAAATGGTGCACAGTATAATTTCATTACCACAGCCAATTGCATTGAAGTTGTAATGCCTGATGACGGCAAGGATGTCACCTTGTATGACGGATATATAGGTTTGGGTGTTATAGGACTTACCGAATTTGTGAATGGTAGTGACAGCCACAGAAATATTCCTGATGACGGTTGTACTACCCGTGGCAGCTCAACTACATACCATACACGCAGTATTCTTCCGGATATTACAGTATCTGTTGGTGACACATCGGCGCCTAACAATGCACCTATTGTTCGCAAAGAGGCAGTTTCTGAAAAAGAAATATATAACGATCAGAACTTTGCAATCAATCCTGATACTCTCTTTGTAGATGCCGATGGCGATACAATGACCTTTACGGTTTCTGTAAACGGCGCAGAAGCGGTAGATGCTCCCCTTGATTATAAATTTACTCCAAACAGCGTAGGCACATATACTTTGCTCTTTACTGCAACCGACGGAAAAGAAACTGCACAGCATACAATTACTCTTACCGTAACAAATAGACCTTCGCAGGGTGGTTCACAAGGCACTCCTGATTCGGATGATGAGTTCGGTCTTAGTGCATCCGAAATTGCAGGCTATGTAACTATAAGCTTTACCGATAATGGTGTTCGTGTTAAAGGAGAATCGGGACTGAAATATCCAAAAGCTTTGGGAACTATTATAAAAGCTACTAAAGTTCCGTATAAAGATGGTGAAAAAATTACTCATGTTACTAAACGACTTTTAGATCACCTCGGAATAAGAATGGAATACACAGGTACGCTTGAAAGCGGTTTCTATTTGGGCGCTATTTGTAATTTTGAATTAAAAGGCACACCATACGATTCATTCGGTGAATTTGATGCAGGCGTTGGCTCAGGCTGGATGATCACACACAATGATGTATTCATCGAATACGGCGCATCTGAATTTGAAGTGGCTGACGGAGATGTCATCAAATGGCAGTATACTTGTCAGCTTGGCGCAGATATCGGTGACCCATATTTTGATAGTGTGGGAGGTACTATAACACCTGTAAAAAATGCAGTAGATAATGTCGAAGAGCTTATTGACGCTATTGGAGATGTAACGCTCGACAGCAAGGCTGCAATCGAAGAGGCTCGTGCCGCTTATGATGCTCTGACAGATTCCCAGAAAAATCTTGTTGAAAATTATAATGACCTTCTCAATGCAGAAAGCAGATATGAAACTCTTGTAAAGGCTTCTGAAATGCCTTTCGCAGATGTTGAAAATCATTGGGGCATTGAAGCTATCACTTATGTTTATGAAAATGAAATTATGACAGGCACAAGTGATACTACATTTGATCCTGATACAGCGTTAAGCCGTGGAATGCTGGCAACTGTGCTTTACAGACTTGCAGGCTCTCCTGAAGTAAAGGGCGAAAATCCATTCCCGGATGTCAAGGCAGATGAATGGTATACAGATGCGGTCATCTGGGCATATGAAAATGGTATCGTAAAGGGCTATGACAATGGTGATTTTGGTCCTGGTGATAATATCACACGTGAGCAGATGGCAGTTATGCTTATGAATTATGCTCAGTTCAAGGGCATTGACACATCAGAGAAGAGCGACCTCTCTCAGTTTGCTGATGCTGAAAATACAAGTGCATGGGCTGTTGAAGCTGTAAAATGGGCAGTTGCTGAAGGACTTATCACAGGACGTGATACAGGTCTTATGCCAAAGGCTGAAGCAAATCGTGCTGAAACGGCTACCGTGCTCATGAGATTTATGGAAAAATAAACAACGCCATATTTGCTCTCCACAAATAAAGGCGAAAGAAAAGCTACCCCACGCGCCGTGGGGTAGCTTTCGGAAATTTTTACGAAAGGGTGAAATTATGAAAAAAATCCTCTCTTTAATGCTTGTTTTTGCGATTTTTACATCTATAATGCCGATGAGCTTTGCTGTCAATATAGATGAAACAGCAAGGTTTATTGCGGAAAATGTCACATCGCCGACAGTCGGCTCGATAGGCGGAGAATGGGCTGTAATCGGTCTTGCACGTTCAGGTTATGATATGCCGCAGGAATACTGGGATAATTATTATACTCGCGTGCTGGAATATATCGAAAAATGTGAAGGTGTACTGCACACAAAAAAATATACTGAATACAGCCGTGTTATTCTTGCGCTTACAGCTATCGGCGCAGACCCGAAAAATGCCGCAGGCTATAATCTACTCACACCGCTTTCTGATTTTGATAATACAGTATGGCAGAGCGTAAACGGTCCAGTATGGGCGCTTATAGCCCTCGACAGCGGAAATTATCCATCCGATATGCGCCAGCAATATGTCGATAAAATTGTCGAAAGTCAGCTCAATGACGGCGGCTGGAATCTCACAAGCAAGGGCAATGGCGACAGTGACATCACAGGTATGGCGCTGACAGCGCTCGCTAATTACAAAACTCAGCCAAAGGTGAAAAATGCCATCGATAAGGCGCTTACATTCCTCTCGGAAACTCAGCTCGATAATGGCGGCTTTATGACTTATGGCGACGAAACTCTCGAAAGCTCGGCGCAGGTTCTGGTTGCGCTTTCAACACTGGGAATAGATATAAACGATGCACGTTTTGTCAAAAACGGAAATACTGTGGTCGATGCGATTATGGCTCACCGCAATCCAGACGGTAGTTTTTCTCATATGAAGGGTAAAAAGACCGACCTTATGGCGACAGAACAGGCTTTTTACGCCCTTGTTGCCTACGAAAGAATGAAAAATGGAAAGCCTGCTCTTTATGATATGGACGATGTTGACATTTCGGTTAAAAACAGTAAGCCTGTTATGCACAAGGATGTTGTAAAAAATCAGCAGATTATTCCTGATGCCACATTCGATGACATAAGCGATCACAAAAATCAGACAGCCATTGAAACTCTCGCGTCTTACGGAATTATTACAGGGCGAGGTGACGGCACTTTTGACCCTGATGCTACAATGTCAAGAAGTGAGTTTGCCGCTATTATTGTTCGCTCTCTTGGACTTGATCCAAAATATATTAATGCTTTTGCAGATGTTGATGACGGAAAATGGTACAGCGGATACATCGGTACAGCGTATAATTATGGAATTGTAAACGGCAAGGGTGAAGGCAAGTTTGACCCATTTGGTACGATAACACGTCAGGAGGCGGCAGCAATGGTCGCACGTGCGGCTTCACTCTGCGGAATGGATACAACCATCGATGTAAGCATACTTGCCCAGTTTGGTGACTATGTTTTCATTCACGATTGGGCGAAAAACAGTATGGCATTCTGTTATGAGGAGGATATTCTTGACCAGAGCGATATGAATACCGAGCCGACACGCAATATTCTCCGTTGTGAAATTGCTCAGATGTTATATAATATGCTGAGCAAGGTAGAGCTGATTTGAAACTGAGGAACAAATATGAAAAATAAACTTATTGTCGGTGCGGTGCTGATTATGATTCTTGCCATTGCTTTCTGGTATGGCGGAGATGCGCCGGACTCCCGCGGTTGGGAAGTAAACATCACCGAAGCTGCAATGAAAACCGAAATAACAACAGCCACAACTGCGGCGACCGAATCAACCGTGCAAACCACAGTGTTGACCGAAGCTGAAGAACCAACAGAAACAACAACCGAGGCTACAACTGAAACTCCGACAGAAGCACCTACTGAGGCAACTACAGATGCGCCAACAGAGGCGATAACCGAAGCAACAATGGGCAAATACAATACAGACCCTATACCTGAAGGCAAACCGGCTCCTGTCGAACCTCAGGATGTTAAAATTGGCACCAATTCATACACTTGCACCATTTCCCTTTCGTGTGATACGATTCTTGACAATATGGATTATTGTGAGGAAAACAAGAAGTCAATTGTTCCAACTGACGGCTGGATTCTAAAACCTGTCAACGTAACTTTTTATGAGGGTGAGAGCGTTTTCAATGTACTTCTGCGTACTTGTAAGCAGAATGGAATTCATATGGAGTTTGTAAACACCCCAATTTACAACAGTGCGTATATTGAGGGTATAGCAAATTTATATGAGTTCGATGTAGGACAACTTTCGGGATGGATGTATTCGGTAAATGATTGGTTCCCAAATTATGGCTGCTCACGTTATCAGCTTGTGGATGGAGATGTGATAGAATGGAAATATACATGTGATCTTGGCAACGATGTTGGCGGTGGATATTCTTCTCAGAAAGATTAAAAGCTCCCTATGGGAGTTTTTTCTTTTATACATAAGTTTGTACAGATTGACAATGAATATGATAAGTGATACTATTAAAATAAAGAAAAGCTACGAAAAGAGGTAATAATATGAAAAAAGGCGCTATTTATGTATTGATGTGCTACATTCTCTGGGGCGTTCTTCCGATATTCTGGAAGCAGCTTGGCGGTATAGATTCATTCTATATTCTTTCACTTCGAATAGTATGGTCACTTATATTCTGCGGGCTTATCCTTGCAGCAAAAGGTGAGCTTCATAAAATAAAAGCAGCACTTGTCGACAAAAAAGAAAGAAATATGCTGCTTATAAGCAGTATAATGGTAACTATTAATTGGGGTGTGTATATTTTTGCGGTAATGAGCGGAAAGGTACTTGAATCATCCATAGCATATTTTATCAATCCGATTTTTGCAGTTGTGCTCGGCTTCTTTATCTACAAAGAAAAACTTACAAAGCTTCAGTGGATTTCTGTACTCATTGCTTTTATCGGAGTAATGATTCCTATCGTAATCTATGGCACAATTCCATATTATGCACTTGCTATTGCAATTTCTTTTGCTTGCTATGGCGCGGCAAAGAAAAGAGTAAAGGCAGACAGCGTGACTTCCGTATTTATGGAAACACTATATATGGCACCGATAGCGCTTGTGTTCATACTTTTCAGAGAATTCACAGGAACAGGTTATCTTACAAATGTAAGCACATATCAGCTGATTTTATTCCCAATAGCAGGTGTGGTTACATCCGTACCTCTTTTGCTTTTTGCAAAGGGGATGAAGGATACGTCATTGACACTTTCGGGTATCCTTATGTACATAAACCCAACATTACAGATGCTTGTCGGTGTGCTGCTTTATAATGAAGTATTTACAAAAACAAACTTTGTGATGTTTATGTTTGTTCTTGCAGCTGTAATTATCTTTGTTGCGAATAATCTTATTGAAGCAAAAAAGCGAAACTGATTTCAAATTTAAGAAGTCTATATTATAAACGGGAAGGAGTGTATGTATGAACAGAAGTGTGAAACTTACATTGGCATTTGTGTTGATTTTCGCAGTGGCAGCATTTTCATTTACATTTTACAGCATAGAAAAGGCGAAGGAAACTGCAAAAACAGATATAATTACAACAGTAAGCATAACAGAAGTGCCGACAGAAATGCCGACAGAAACGACAGAAATTCCTTCTCAGATGCCGGAATTACTTAATGAAAAGCCGATCGACCTTTATGGTACATATGATACAAATGATATTTTAGTAAATACTGTAATTGAGATGAAAGGCGATACCGAAATAGATTTTCCTGAGATTTCCGGATTGAAAAACAAGGAAGTTGAACACAGAATAAACAGCGATATACGACATAATATCGAACAGCTTGTATCACAATATGACACCTTGAATTATGCCAGTTTCTATGTAAGAGCTAATTTCGGAAATGTTATTTCAATGAGCTATAATATTGGCAGCGATGAAAAATATGAGCAGATATATCTTAACTATGAGCTGTTGAAGGGAAATAAGCTTCAGCTTGAAGATCTGTTCATGAAAGATGCAGATGTGCTTTCTGTCATACGAAAAGCATTCTATGATGCATCTGTAGCGCAAAGCTGGTATACATGGGATGGAGACATAGTATCGCCGGATGAAAATGATGTATATAAGCTCGTAAAAACATATATAGAAGGTGAAGTCAAGGTGTTTAGCTTTACACCTATAGATATAAGTTTTTATGTCGATGGTCAGGTGGCAACGGCCAGAATGATTGATTACCACGATGAAATTTCTATATATTCCAAGTATCTCACAGAGGAAAGCATCTACGAAAATGATGACATAGGATATGAAAATATCTTCACCTGTGCAGACAGTAACTACGATATGTTCAGGATTATAGATTACGGTTATGCAGAGCCTAATATGTGGTATGATGTGACGGTATGGCAGGAAAACGAAGATTATCAGGATGATGAAGTAAAGGCTGAAATCAGAGAATTCAACGATAATTTCTATCAGCAGGCCTATGATATGGTTGAAGAACAGCGTATGGTTGCTCAAAATCATCCGGAGAAGTTCTATATTGTGTTTGTAAAACCTCGCACGGGAATATTATCCAAGTCGGAGAGTGTAAATGACCAATGGGTATATGATTATTCAGATGCTGTCGAAACCCATTTCCAATATCAGATTTTTGAAATGCCGATTGAGCTCTATGAAAGCAGATACCGTGATGAAATTATAGAAACATATCGTTATCCATATTTTGCTATGCGCGGTGGGGCATATTTGTCTACAGATGATACAAATGTTGCGATAATTGATGAGACTATAAGTGAGATATACGATTATAAAACAGGAGTAAAGTTAAATCGCTTTACTGATATTTTCGCTGATGGATTTGATTTTATGGGTTATGTTGCAGACAGAACCAGGACAAATCTTGTCGAACGTGGCTATTGTACGCCAGAAAATGTTGATGATGTATTTACCAGGGCGGAAATCCGAATGGACGGAGCG
>JAZUBN010000068.1:0-3301 GCA_045638565.1 Oscillospiraceae bacterium
ATCGAATGGTCCCCCTCCCCTTAACAAGGGGAGGCAAGAAAGTTTTGTGCGCACCAAAAAAGTCACCCCGTATGGAGTGACTTTTTTACATATTATGGAAATTATCTGATGAACCACTTATCCTGCATGAGGTCCTTTACATCGCGTGTAAGTGGGATGAGGTCGTGGTGGGAAAGTACGTTTACGTCGAACTTTCTGTTGAGAGCTGCAAAGTGCTTGAGACCGAAGCCGATCTTATTGAGATAGGAGAATGTGCCGATTGCGCCTGTTGGGAAGTTATTTGCTTCCTTGCCATAAATAGCGCGGAGGTCTGGAAGGTCGCCGAAGATTTCTTCCACAGTTGTACCGAACTTCTTATAGAACTCAGGAATGTTGCCCGACTTGATCATATCGCCGATCTTCTTGCCTGCCATAGCAGCAGCCATGGATGCACGGCAGAGGCCTACGGATGTTACGAAACCATCGCCGTAAGCGAGAGCCTTGAATACCTGATCTTCACTTGCAAAGCCGCCTGTGATGTTGATAGCAGGAACATACTTGTCTTCGAGAGCCATCTTCTTTGCCTTACGGACGACAACATCTTCCATAACGACAGTTGGGAGAGCCCATTCGTTCATCATCTTGGATGGGCTGTAACCGGAGCCGCCGCCTGCGCCGTCGAATGTAACCATATCGATCTTAGCCTTGGATGCGATTTCGAGAACCTTTTCAAGGTCGATTCTGTCATAGCCAGCCATCTTGAAGTAGACATTCTTTGCGCCCATCTGGCGGAATTCGTTCACGCGATTGATGAGATATTCTTCTGTCCACAATGGAAGTCTGCCGTATGTATAGAAGTTAGGGCAAACGCCTTCTTCATAAGCCTTCTGAACTTCAGGATCGGATGGATTTGGATAAACGATCCAGCCTGTCTGCTGCTTCTTGAGAGCATCTTCGATGTTCTTTACGCGGTTTACAGGCTGTGTGCCCTTTGCCGACTGACCGAACTTGAGCTCGATAGCTTCAGCGCCATACTTCTGGATAGCGATTTCAGGCACACCAAGCATATCATCTTCCACGTTGCACTGTGGAACGATCTGACCGTAGCCGCGATAATATTTATTGAAAGTTTCCAAAATTTCGCCCATGAATGGGAAATCGACAATCTTGCCGTTTTCATATTTAATATTAGGGTCCTTGCTCTTGGCATCTTCGCCAACCATACAAGTTACGCCTGCCATAGCTGCGCCTGCGAAGTAATCCTTCCAGTTGAGCTTGATGAGGGCAGGAAGAACGAGAGGGAGGGCAAGCTTTACCTTGTTATAACTGCCGTATTCCTTTTCCAGCTTTACGTTATAGATGCCTGCTGTTTCGTATGTAGGCTCTGCAGCAACTGCGCCGAAAACGTGGCCGTTAATGTTAAAATGGGAGAAATCGATAGGATAATCCTTTTCAGATGCAATCTGGTTTGCGCCTGTTGTTGTAGGATATACTGTCTGCATACCGAGAACGGCAGCCTGTGCAAGTTCACAAGTGCCTGTGCAGTCTTCTGTGCAGAAAGAGCACATACCAGACTGTGGGGAGATGAAATTGCTGCGGTTTTTAGCGAATGTGAAGCCGCTGGAAAGTGTTGGTGAGAATGACATATCTTATCCTCCTGTTTGTGTTGTTGTATGGTATAATTATACTCCTGTATGGATAATTTTTCAAGAGGATTTTTCTATAATAAGATTGTATAATCTTTCTCTCCCCCCGCCCTTCGGGCACCCCCCTCGTCAGAGGGAGGCAAGAAAATGATATCATTCACCGTACAATTATGCAAAATCGGATATCGTACACATGAAAAATAAAAGGAGCTATTTTCATCAAAATGAAAATGACTCCTTGACTATTTCATTATCGTGATGTATCATATAGACAACAACACTATTTCTTAAAAGGGTTAGGCGTATTCACGCACAGTATTTTTGTGACAGCATTGGTCTTATTCTGCCAGTTATGGTTACATTCCGAGTGAATCTGTATGCTGTCGCCCGGATAAAGCTCCCATTCGCCCTCATCTGTGCGGATGGTAAGCACACCTTCAAGAACATAGACAAATTCTTCACCCTCGTGATGATAGAGGGCGACGTCATTCCCAAGCGTGCTGAATGGCATGATATGAACTTCGCGCGGAAGAAAATCGAAAGCATCGATATTGCGGCTGAGATTGAACTGAATTATCGACGGAGATACCGCTGTCGCCTTCTTCTCATAGCTTCGCACGATATCATTTCCCTTTTCCACCTTATTTTCTTCAAAAAAGGCGCTCAGCTCCACACCGAAAATCTTTGCCATTTCTCCGAGAGAATCTATGGCAATGCTTGTCATTCCCCTTTCAAGCTGCGAAAGAAAACCTACCGAAAAGTTTGTCTTTTCGCTGAGTTGCTTCAGTGTCATTTTATTCTGGATACGCAGGGCTTTTATTTTTGAACCGATGTCGATGTTGTGCATGATTTGCTCCTTTTGGGTGTTTACCTAATTATAGCAACCTTATTATTACATGTCAACAAAACTTTCGGCTTTTTGTTTTATTTATTTATATAATATATTGTATAAATCAACCATATATGCTATAATATTTCCAACAGATAATCTTTTGAAGGAGGCAAAAATGGAACTCCCTTACATAATAAACATTCAACGCTACTCCATTCACGATGGCGACGGCATCCGCACTACTGTATTTTTCAAGGGCTGTGGGCTTTCCTGCTTATGGTGTCACAACCCTGAAAGCCAGAATTACGACCGTGATGTGATGTATTCCCGTGACAAATGCTCTTCCTGCGGAAAGTGCATCGAGATTTGCCCTCACAAGGCAATTCATTTTGAGGGCGATACCCCTGTCACCGACAGAGAAATCTGCGAAAAGTGCGAGACCTGTCTTGACTGGTGCTTAAACAATGCCCGTGATATTGTGGGCAAGCAGTACACCATCAATGAGCTTATGAAGGAAATCGAAAAGGACAGAATGTTCTATGAGCAGTCCAAGGGCGGTGTCACCCTTTCGGGCGGCGAAGTTATGAGCCAGAATATCGAATATCTTGTGGCTCTGCTCAAGCGTCTTAAAAAGAGCGGCATCAATGTTAATATCGACACCTGCGGCTTTGCTCCACTTGAATCTTTCAAGGCTGTTTTGCCTTATACAGATGTTTTCCTTTACGATGTGAAGCATCCTGATTCAGAGGTGCACAAGCGTTTCACAGGACAGGGCAACGAGCTTATCCTTTCCAATCTCAAGGCAATAAGCGATATGGGCGCAAAAATCAACATCAGAATCCCT
>JAZUBN010000069.1:0-3358 GCA_045638565.1 Oscillospiraceae bacterium
CGGAGGGAGTGAGCCTCCCTTGTGTAAAGGGAGGTGTCTGCCATCAGGCAGACGGAGGGATTGTCCCCTATAAAATGTGACTTGTCACACCTTAATTCTTCACTTTTCATTTTTCACTATTCGTTTAATTAATCGGTACGTCATAAATGCCGTACCCTACGACAGCACCCAAAGCCTCCCTTGTGTAAAGGGAGGTGTCTGCCATCAGGCAGACGGAGGGATTGTCACCTATAAAATGTGACTTGTCACACCTTAATTCTTCACTTTTCATTTTTCACTATTCATTTAACCAAACGGACCGCCGAGGACGTCGGTCCCTACAATCTCATCGGACGAGCAATGCTCGCCCCTACGAAATAATTGCTGCGTTATAAATGCATACATCGCGCAAACTTTCCACACCCTGTTGATAACTTTTTGTAATAATTCCAACTGAACATTACAAAACGTTTCGGGAGGCGCTTTGAAAAATTACAAAAAACTGTAAAATACTTGAAAAAAATTGTTGACAAAACGTCATCCCTGATGTATAATCTAATTTGCGTAACTGTGATTGCGTAAATGTAACAAATTACTCCGGCGATAGCCGATGAATATAGGAGGTGTCAAGCATGATTCGTACTTATCAGCCAAAGAAGCATCAGAGAAGCAAGCAACACGGTTTCAGAAAGAGAATGAAGACTAGAAATGGTAGAAAGGTTCTCGCAAGCCGCCGTGCAAAGGGAAGAGCTCGCCTTACTCACTAATTTTAATTATGTAAAATAAAGGCGCATTATTCCAATGCGTCTTTTTGTCTTTTCAAATTAGTCAGGTGAACTTATGAAAAACACTCAGTCACTTTGTTTGAACTACAGATTCCGCCAGCTCTATAACCGCGGCAAATCACAGGTTGCCCCGAATTTAGTAGTCTACTATAGCAGGAATCGTGAAAAAAGCGGAGATAACAGATTAGGTCTTACAGTCTCGACAAAAGTCGGCAAGGCTGTTGTGCGCAATTCTGTACGCAGAAAGCTCCGCGAAGCATACCGTCTTCACGAAGACAGTATCAAAAAAGGGCTCGATATCGTTATCGTAGCCAGAACACGCGCAAGTTCGGCGCAATTCAAACACATTGAAAAGGATATGCTTTATTGTTTCGACAAGCTGGGCATACTCCTCAAGGGCGAAGAAGAATAATGAAACACATTATTTTATGGTGCATAAGCTTTTATCGGAAATATCTTTCCGGCCTTAAAAAAGCGCCAACCTGCCCTTTCATTCCGACCTGCTCACAATATGCCTATGAGGCTGTGCAGACACATGGTGCCCTGTATGGCTCTTTTTTGGCGCTCAGACGCATATTGCGATGCAATCCATTCACAAAAGGCGGCTACGATCCTGTTCCGCCAAAACGCAAACCACACAACTAAATAAGGAGAAAACTAATGCTCGACATTATAGCTGTCCCATTTGGCTATATCATGCGCCTTATCTATGAGATCATCGGCAATTACGGCCTTTCCATCATTGCATTTTCTCTTCTTGCAAAGCTCGTAATGCTCCCATTCTCCATCAAGACTAAGAAGAGCATGCTCGATATGCAGCGCATCCAGCCAAAACTCAACGAGCTTCAGAGAAAATACGGCAAAGACCAGCAGAAGCTCTCTATGGAAATGCAGAAGCTTTATCAGGAAGAAGGCGTAAGCCCATTCGGCTCCTGCCTCCCAACGCTCATCACATTCCCAATCATGATCGGTCTTTACTACGTTATTTCCAAGCCTCTCACATATTTTATGGGACTTTCCGCAGAAGAAGTGACAAAGCTGGGCGAACTCCTCGGCGTTGTAAGCGAAAACGCATACACAGCTGAAATCCAGATCGCAGGTCTTGTCAGCCAGAACTTCGATGCTGTTGCACACGTATCCGAAAAGCTCATGAACGTGGACTTCAACTTCCTTGGCATGAATCTCGCAACAACACCAAGCTTCAAGGAATTCGGCCTTCTCTGGCTTATTCCAATCCTTTCCGGTGTAACTGCATACTTCCTCAGCACAATCACACTCAAGATGCAGGGTACAGGCGACGTTCAGAACTCCAGCACATCTACAATGAAGTATATGATGCCGCTTATGTCCGTTTACTTCGGTTTCATTCTTCCTGCAGGTCTCGGCGTATATTGGATCGCCAACAACGTTTTCTCGGCTCTCCAGGAAATCATCCTCGGCATCTTTATGAAGCCGAAGCAGATTATGGGGGATTTCACCATCAAGGGCGAATATACCACTAAGGGGGATAAATAATGCTTATTTCTAAGGAATTCAAAGGAAAGAGCCTTGAAGAAGCTATTCAGATCGGTCTTCTCACACTTAGCCTTGACCGTGACGATGTTCAGATAGAAGTTATCGAAAGAGAAAGCAGAGGCTTTCTCGGTTTCGGCAGAAGAGATGCTGTTGTAAAGCTGACATATGATGATGGCCAGCCAGACCCATCCGTTCTCGCTGCTGTAAAGCCTGAGCCTGTAAAGCAGGAAGCTCCAAAGGCAGAAAAGGCTGAAAAGTTTGAAAGAAAGCCAAAGGCAGAGCCAAAAATGCCTAAGGAAAAGCCTCATAAGGCTGAAAAGAAGGCAGAAAAGCCTGCAGAAGCACCAAAGGCTGAAGAAAAGCCTGTTGAAGCTCCTGTAAAGGCTGAAAAGCCAAAGAAGATTGCAACACCTGAAGAAGCAGCTCATTCCGAAGCTGTTGCTTCCGACTTCCTCAAGGGCATCCTTGAAATCATGGGTGTTGAAGCTAACATCACAGGTAGTGTTGACGCTGAAGAAAACACAGTACATATCCAGCTCGAAGGCGACAATATGGGCTTTGTTATCGGCAGACGCGGCGAAACACTTGACGCGCTCCAGTATCTTGCAACAATCGTTACAAACAAGGCTGAAGACAGCCGCTGGAGAGTAAGCTTAGACACAGAAAACTACCGTGAAAAGCGCACACAGGCTCTTGTAGCTCTCGCTAACAAGACTGCAAATACTGTAACAAAGACAGGCAAGAGCATCGCTCTCGAGCCAATGAATCCACAGGAAAGAAGAATCATCCATTCTGCTCTCCAGGATAACAAGAATGTTACAACTTTCTCCACAGGTCAGGAACCAAGACGTAAGATCGTCATCGCTCCACAGGGCCAGGCTGCTAACAAGAAGCAGGGCAAGCCACACCACAAGGGCGGCAAGAGAAAGTAAGCTGAAAACCAAAGACCATCCGCAAGGGTGGTCTTTTTTATTTAATGAACAGTGAAAAATGAAAAGTGAATAGTGAATAATTGCGGTGTGACAAGTCACATTTTGTAGGCAATGCAAAATTAAAGCCTTCCCCTTGAGGGGAAGGGG
>JAZUBN010000070.1:0-1613 GCA_045638565.1 Oscillospiraceae bacterium
ATGGTGTAACAACAGTAGGCCTTCGCGCTCTTGCTGAAAAGCTGGGCTTTAAGGTGGACTTCGACTACAAAACAAATTCTATTCAGATCAATGACAAGAATGGTCTTAAGATCACAACTCTTGCTGAAAACAACAACGGTGAAAATGAAGATCTCACAAATGAATTTGGCTTCTCTGTAATTATTGAAACAAAGAACGATAAAATCATCTTTGACACAGCTAAGGCAGGTATGTTCCTTGAAAATGCTCAGAAGATGGGTATTGATGTTGGCGATGTAAATAAGCTCGTTCTCAGCCATACACATTATGACCACTGTGGCGGTCTCCTTCCTTATTTTGATAAGTACGGCGCAGAGGATAAGACTCTCTTCATCAAGGATAGCTTCTTTGATTATGCAAACGAAAGATACTACCACGATACAGTAGGTAAGAAGTTCGACTTCTCAGATGGTACAATCGGCTACTTCCCTGTAGGTATCGACTTTACTGAAGAAGATCTCATCAAGAGAAACGTTGCTATCGAATATATGGATACAGACGCTATCAAGATTGCTGACGGTGTTACTGTCTACGGCAGCTTTGACCAGTCTCCTGAATTCTCCCTTGCACCAAGCATGGTTGAAAAACTTGAAGATGGCACATACAGATATGATAACTTTGACGAAGAAGTTGCTGTAGCTATCGAAACAACAGAAGGACTCGTAATCGTTTCCGGTTGTTCTCATACAGGTATTCTCAATATCGTTAATAATGTTGAAGCACGCACAGGCAAGAAGGTTTATGCGGTTATCGGCGGCTTCCATCTCCTCGATGCAAACGAAGCTGATATCCAGAAGACAATCGACAGATTTAAGTCTTTGGGCATTGAACATATCGGTCTTTCCCACTGCACAGGTCCATTGGCTACACAGATGTTCAGAGAACAGATGCCAGAAGCAACATTTGTCAATGCAACAGGTACTGTATTTGAAGTCAAGTAATTTATAATAAAGACCTTCATAAACCAAAGGAGCAAGTCTTCGGACTTGCTCCTTTTTGTCATCTTTCCTGTGTGGATTATAAACATAAAATATATTGGAAAAGATGATGAAAAATAAAAGCCACTAATTTAAGTGGCTTTTTCTGTTATTCCATTATCGGGAATCCATCTGTATATTCCATATTGCCGTTTTTGTCTATCCACAGCACCTCTGCGCCCCAGTTTTCGGCAAGCACAGTGCCAGCCTCCTTATCAGACAAAAACAGAGCTGTAGACAATAAATCGGCAACCTTTGAACTTTCGTGATAAACGGTCACGCTGGAAAAATCTCCGCCCGGATAGCCTGTTTCAAGATCGATGATGTGGTGATATTTCACACCGTCCACCTCATAAAAGCGCTGATAGTCGCCGCTTGTGACAAGGGAAGCATCCTTCATTTTGACCTTGGCCGCAATATCGCTGCCGAATGGGTCCTGAACACCTGCGATGAAATAATCACGGTCCTTGCTTGCGCCGCCGAAGCAGACCACATTGCCGCCCATATTTATAGTGCCGGCTGTGGCTCCGTTTTCAATCATAACATCCTTGATGATGTCGGCCACATAGCCCTTGGCAACAGCGCCCAGATTGAGGC
>JAZUBN010000071.1:0-18435 GCA_045638565.1 Oscillospiraceae bacterium
TATTCCCTTGTTTCCTCTTATGAAGACCTTACAACACTTATCGTAATGGCCACAGAAGAGGATGATTCAAGCCTTGTGCCTGAAATCAAGGAAGAATATTCCCGTTTTACAGAAACTCTCGAAAAGCTCACTCTTGAGACCTTGCTTACAGGCGAATATGACAGAAACAACGCCATCATCTCCTTCCATGCAGGCGCAGGCGGCACTGAGGCTCAGGACTGGGCTCTCATGCTTTACAGAATGTACGGCAAATGGGCTGATTCCCATGGTTTCAAAGTCAAAACTCTCGACTATATTTCCGGCGAAGAAGCAGGCATGAAGAGTGCTGACGTGCTCATTGAAGGTGAAAATGCATTCGGCTATCTCAAGAGCGAAATGGGTGTACATCGTCTTGTCCGCGTGTCTCCTTTCGATACATCGGGACGCAGACACACCTCCTTCTCGGCTATTGAAGTTATGCCTGAAATCACAGATGATGCAGAAATCGAAATCAATCCTGACGACCTCAAGATCGATACATACCGTTCGGGCGGTGCAGGCGGTCAGCATGTCAACAAGACAGAATCTGCTATCCGCATCACTCATATTCCTACAGGCATTATTGTTGCCTGCCAGAATGAACGCAGCCAGCATCAGAACCGTGATGTTGCGATGCGTATGCTCAAGTCCAAGCTCATCGAAATCAAAGAACGCGAAAAACTCGACCGTATCGAAGACATCAAGGGTGTCCAGAAAAAGATCGAATGGGGCAGCCAGATTCGTTCCTATGTATTTATGCCATATACTCTTGTCAAGGACCACCGCACAGGTTATGAAAGCGGTAATGTAGGTGCCGTTATGGATGGCGACCTCGACGGATTTATCAATGCATATCTCAAGGCGGAGGCAACAGGAAATTGGGCAAAGAAGTAAAACGCGTTTTTTCGTTTGCTGCAGGAATTATCCTCTGCCTGTTTATAGTCTTATCCGATAACTTTTCATTTGTTCTCGGTCCTTCCATGCAGAGTATGATGATAATGATATTGCAGATAATGCTTCCAAAGCTGGCTTTTGCTGCTGTAATGGGAGCCGGATTCTGGGCAATACTTCCTCTCAGCGACAAAAAAGATGGTATTTTCGCTCTTTTCACACCTATTGTCACAATATTTGTTTATCAGCTTGCCGAGCTTATCTTCAAATGGAATGCCATCGTTGATCTGCTCGATATGCCCGGTGCGCGAGGGACTTATTATTCCCTTTCAGTATGGATATTTATTGTGACTCTGGCGTTTCTCGATTACTTTTTCTTTGACGAAGAAAAGCTTTCCCGTTTCGCATCGGATTTACTCATAATATGCATTATCTCTCTGCTTTTCTGCGGACTTGATATGCTTCTTCCGGTTTTTATAAACTCACATTTTCTGGTAGGTTTCCAGATAGGCGGATATTTTATAGTAAGGGGGATATATAATGGATCAAAAAACTAAAGGTCTTATAACCGTTCACGGCGCAGTTCTCCTCTTTGGACTTTCGGGTCTTTTCGCAAAGCTTATAACCCTGCCTTCCATAATCATCACACTGGGCAGAGTTGGCTTTTCATCGGTATTTCTCTTTTTGCTTCTGAAGCTTACCAAAACACCAATGAAGCTGAGAGAGAAAAAGCAGTATGGCATATTCGCTCTTTCGGGTGTAATTCTCGCAGTGCACTGGTGGAGCTTTTTGCAGGCAATTCAGTTTTCAACTGTTGCCATCGGCACGATAAGTTTTTCCACCTTCCCGCTTTTTGTCAGCTTTCTTGATCCTCTTTTTACAAAGAACAGAATTAAAAAGAATCAGATAATTTCATCGCTTATTATGATATGCGGCGTTGTCGTAATGGTTGAGGAATGGTCTTTCCAAAGCTCATACACACTTGGTATTATCTGTGGGCTTATCTCGGCAGTAACTTATGCCCTGCTTTCCCTGCTGAACAAACATTATTTCGGTGAATATCCTTCAACTCTCATTTCATTCTACGAACAGTCATTTGCATTCATCACTTTACTCCCTGCCCTGTTCATTATGAAACCGGTATTTTCACCGCAGAATATCGCACTTCTTGCATTGCTTGGTGTTATCTTCACAGCCATTTCCCACTCATTGTTTATAAGTGGTCTCAAAAATATAAACCCTCATACGGCAAGTATTATTTCCGGTCTGGAGACTCCTTACAGCATCGTGGCGTCATATTTCATTTTTGGCGAAATTCCATCACTCAACACTGTTTTAGGCGGATGCATAATTTTAGGTGTGGTATTCTATACCACCTTGCGTGAAAAGAAATAAGTACATAAAAAACAAAGGCTGACTTAATTAGTCAGCCTTTTTTATTATACTCATTAAAGAATAATTTCGCCTTTGCCATTAAAGAGCGGAAGCTTTTCAAGATAAATAATATCATCGCGTGTTGCCGCTTCGCCTTCTGCAAGAACAGCCATCTTGGCAACTATATTGCCTCCGACAGCCTTTACAAGAGCTTCCATAGCAGCAAGAGATTCGCCTGTTGAAATAACGTCATCAACGATGAGGATACGCTTACCCTTCATAAATTCGCCGTCATTGCCGTCAAGATAAAGAGTCTGCTTACGCTGTGTTGTTATTGACATAACTTCCTTTGCAATAACATCTCTCATATATACCTTGATGCCCTTACGTGCAACAATATATCTGTAATGACCTGAAATACGAGCCATTTCATAAGCAATAGGAATGCTCTTTGCTTCAGGAGTGATAATAACATCAAATTCAGGAGCCTTCTTAAGAAGCTCTTCTGCGCACTTTACTGTAAGCTCCACATCACCAAAAAGAATAAAAGCACCGATATAGAAATCCGGAGCCACTTCGCAAAGAGGAAGCTCTCTTTTAAGTCCTGCGATATTTATAGAATATGTTTTATCCATCAATAAACCTCCCGTATTATAGAAGAAAAGGTACATCAGGCAAGCCTGCCGACGCCCTTGACTTTTATTATTTTAAGCACACGTTTATTATATAATAATTTAAAGCAATAATCAACATATTTCGACATTTTTTTGTACGACAATGATAATATTTTCTTTATAATTTTTGCCTTTTCATACTTAAATAATGCACTTCATACATATTTAAGCGATTATCGCACTATAAATTAAAAAGATATATCACTTACTTTATAAAACAGGAGGAGATTATGCTGAAAATCAAATCAGAACTGCCCTATTTTCTGCTTGTGCTGTTTGCTGCTTTTTGCATTTTTGTGACAGGTACAGATTCGGGGCGTGCAGCTGCGGCGGCAGTCGCAAAAAGAGATTTACCTATTTACTGCGTTCAGAAGGATGAAAATGTGCTTTCCATAAGCTTCGATGCCGCATGGGGCATCGAAGACACCCAAGAGCTCATTGAAATCATGGATAAGTACGGCATCAAGGCGACATTTTTTGTTGTGGGAGATTGGGCGAGAAAATATCCTGAAAGCGTAAAGGCGCTCTATGAAGCCGGTCATGAAATTATGAGTCATTCTGACAAGCACAAACATATGACTCAGCTGTCCGTTGATGAAATAAAGGCTGACATCCTGACTTGCGGAGAGGCTATCGAGAGCATAACCGGTGTTGCCCCTACACTTTTTCGGCCGCCTTACGGAGAATATGACAACAAGGTTGTAGGCACTTTGCGAGACCTCGGCTATTACACAATTCAATGGGATGTGGACAGTCTTGACTGGAAAGAAATGGGTACTCAGGATGTTATCGACCGTGTGCTCAGCAAGGTGCAGCCCGGCTCTATTGTGCTTTTCCACAATGCCGCAAAATATACCCCTGAAGCCCTGCCGACAATTATAGAAAGCTTGCTTGACGAAGGATACAGTTTTGTTCCGATTTCACAGCTGATTTATAAGGATAATTATAAAATCGATCATACGGGCAGGCAAATTCCGCTTTCTGAATAAATATAAAAGGAACCTATTAATCAGGTTCCTTTTCTGCTTCTTCAAACTTGCTTTCAAGTTGTGATATCACATTTTCATCCGGTTTCCAGATATATTTTTCTACATCAAGACACCATAAATTATCGCATCTATAAAGTTTCACGCCTTCACTTTCAAGAAGTTCTTTCTGCAAATCAGACGAGCCGAAATGCCACGCCCCCGAAAGCTGTCCTTTTGAATTTACGATTCGGTGTGCAGGGATATTTTTGCCTAATTTGTCAGTACGCAGAGCATATCCGACCTGCCTTGCATTTCTTGGAGCACCGCATAAAAAGGCTATCTGACCATACGATGCCACTCTGCCATATGGGATGCTGCGGCAGACAATTTCCATACGTTTATAAATATTCATAGACTATATATTTTTATTATAAGGCTTTTTTGATCGATTGTTGAATTCAATAATAGCATCAAGATTTTTAAGAATAAGTTTCTGGGCATTCTGAGAATATGTGATAAGCATATAGTCCCCCTTGTTTCCCGAACGTTTCACTCCCGTTATGCCAAGATTTTTGCCCATATTGGTAGGATATTTATATTTTGTGCCGTCTTTATCGGTTATATCAGTAAGCAGTTTATTTTTCATAAGCCAGTCGAGGATGCTGTAGCTTCTCAGCTCGTGCATTTTTTCGGTGTTGATGACGGCATTGATATTCTGAGCAAGCTGAGTTATGCTGACAGGCTTTTCCGAAAGAGTGATTTTCATTTTGTCTGCGTTGGTCAGGCGGAACTTTTCCTTATACACCTTTTCCTGCTTTTGCGGAGTATTATGATGAGATGGAGTGAAGGATTTTTCCGACTTTACTTCCCCGTCTGCCACCTTTTGCAATACAGCTGATACATAAAACAGACAGCGGGATATTTTGACATTATTAATGACTTCATCGTCAGGGATTTTCTTGTCGGTGACAGGATCTATGCCGTTGGCAAGCTTGTCTATATACATTTTTGCGCGGAGGATGGCTTCTTTTTCGCTCATAACTATCTCCTTTCGGCAGGTGGCAAACTATTATATATTTCATATTATAGCACCTTGTAATGTTTTTGTCCATAAAAAAGCCGCTCTGCATATTGCAAAGCGGCTTTAATTTATTATTTTTCTTTAAACCAGAGATTTACGTCAACTTTTTCCTTGATTCCGTCAACAGTACCCTTATCAGTATACTGCCATATATCGAAGGCATAATAGAATGTCGGCGCGGACACATCGTACTGCGCAAACCAGAACGGATACTGAACGATTTTACTCAGGTCATATTTGATATACCCTGCGTAAGTATTGAAATAAATCATCGGAGAATAACCTGCCTCAGCAATCATTTCGCAGAATCTGTTCGCAGCGGCACACAATGTTTTAGTGGAAAGGCCATAGGTACGCGCGCTTGTTGTGCCGATCACCTCCCAGTCGAAGACGACAGGACCTGTTATGTCATAGCCTTTTATTTTATCAAGTACATATCGGGCTTCTTCTTCCGCTTCAGCAACCGATATTGCCTGTGAGAAGAAGTAAACACCTGTATCGATTCCTGCATCAACAGCGCCCTGAACATTCTGTTCAAAAAGCTTATCGTAATACAGATTTCCTTCCTTGCCGTATCCTCTTCCGCCGACTCGGATTATGGCAAATTCAATGCCGTCATTTTTTACAGCTTCCCAGTCGATATCGCCCTGATATTCGGAAACATCTATGCCGACAACACCTGTCTTGTTATTGTCCTCATATCGCTTGAAGCAGTTTTCATTATAGAATCCGGCAGGACTGAGTGTGCTCTTCGGTACATCTTTAAGCACATCGAGGATGTAATCGTTGTAGACAATTTTCTCTGTATTTTCCGCTTCCATCTGCTGCTCGATTCTCCAGATAATTGCCGAAACCTCGCCTCTTGTAATATCGGTATCAGGCGCAAATTCCCTGCCCTTATCTGTAATACTGCCCTCCATAATCCCTGCTTCATAAAGAGCTGTCACATAGCCGTTGTTCACATCTATATACGGAGATTTAGACTTCGACTTGGAAAGGCCGAGAGATTTTGCAGCAATTTCTGCAATTTTCAGACGATTTATATTGCTATCATAACCGCCAAGTCTGTCTTTATCGAGCCAGCCCTTTTCATGGGCATAGTTTATAAATCCGCCTGCCCAGTGATTGTCTGCAGCGCCCTGCTCAGGAGTGCCAACTGCACGCATAAGCAGAGTTACCGCCGCACCTGCAGTAGTTGTGTCATAAGGACCATAATTGCCGTCAGGATATCCTGTTATGACATTTTCTTCAGCCAGCTCCATTATGTAGTGATAGAACCATTTATCGCTTGTCACATCGCCAAACTTTTTGCTGTACTTGTTTTCACTCCATCTGGCATTAAGTGTTCGGCTGCTCTGTACAGTATGGCTGATGAGAATTTCTGTCCCCTTTGCCGTTTGCCATCCTTCGAAGGTATAACCTAAACGTGTCGCCTTTGGCAGACTGCCATACACGCTGCCCACTTTATAGAAAAGCACATCGCGGGCTGTTTCACCATTGCCTGCATTGAAGCCTATATATGCATACACACTATCCGGCTTTACATTGTATTTGCCGTCGAGATACATAAGAGCTTCCTGAATACGTCTTTTTGCCAGACCATCCTGCACCTTGCCGCCTGCGTGGCACCAGATACCAAATGCATCGACAACTTCATCTCTTGTTGTCTGCTCCCCTTTGAGTATTCTGACAAGCTTGCTGTTGCCCGAAAGCCAGGCAGAGCCAAGATTATATGTAAAGCTTACAAGCGCATCATATTGGTGCTGCTGCAGCTTTATTCCATTTTTATCGGCGAAGCCTTGCACTGCCGCTTCGTGCTTTTTAAGTTCTTCACGCAGAAGCTCTTCTGCCTTTTCTTCGCTTATTCCATCAGGATATTCCCCCTCTTCACACAGAGTGCCATAGCCGATAAGCCAGCTGTCACCATATGTGTACATATCCTTGTAAAAGCCTTCTTTCGATTTGATAAAGTCTATGCCGCTCTGACTGATAGACATATCTGCTGCCATAGACGGCATGAAGCTGAAGCATAAACAGAATATAAGCGCTGTGCTTACTATGCTCTTTATACCTCGGTTAAACTTTGCGGTGTTCATTTTTCCTCCTTTTTCTTTGGGGTGGATATTGCTTATATAAATACAGACTCACCTTTGCGCCTGCGAGTTTCTATTATAACATACAAAAAATGATTTTTCATCTCTTTTTTCAACATTTTTCTCATTTGGAATAATTTGTCACATCGCAGTAAGATAAACTGTCAGTTTATGGACAGATTTTTCATATTGTTTATTGAAATATCTGTATTTTTGCTATATAATACCATTGTTATCAGGAGGACATATATGTTTGAACATACTTACACTATGCGTTACGGCGATCTGAAGGATGCCGTAACTATTAAGCCATCTTCTGTGCTTGACGTAATTCAGGATGTGGCTATCAGAAATTCCGACGAATGCGGATTTACAATGGATAAAATGCGTGAAATAAATATGGCGTGGATGCTTCAGGGTATCAAGCTGCATTTCGAAGATCCTGTAAAGGCTGACATTCCCCTTGTCGCCCATACTGCTGTAAAAAATATGAAGGGCATTACATCAGAGCGAGGCACAATTATTTGTCAGAATGACAAACCGGTAGTCAAGGCTGTCGCCAACTGGTTTTTATTTGATGCAAACAGGGGACGTCCCGGCAAAATCCCTGCCGATATGGCTGAAAGCTATCCTATGCACGATTTTGAAGATGAGTTTTTTGCTTACACAAAGCCTTCGCTTATGGAAGCTGAAATGCTTTATCAGGTAAGGGTTTCCAATAAGGATATTGATACAAATGTCCATCTCAACAACCAGAAAAGTGCTGAAATGCTGATGGATGCTCTGCCTTTTGACTTTTTCTTCACCGATATGAATGTATATTACAAAAAGGCCGCCGTACTGGGCGATATTCTTGAGCTTTGTTCGTGCAAAACCGAAAACGGATATTATGTGCATCTGCAGACACCTGAAAAGGATGTTTGTGTTGCCGGTATTTTTGAATTCAATAAGTAAAAAAACGGCCTCCATAACGGAGGCTGTTTTTAAATTACAGTTATTTCTGTTATTTCATTTATTGGTATCATACGGCCGTTCTGCATTATAAGACAGGCCGCATAGCGATCTATCTTATTTACCGTCGATGTTTCTGTGATATATTCTCCACCGGATTTTCTTTCGTCAGGCTCAAAATATGTTATTTTGACTGTCGGTGCTGACATTATATTTTCCTCGATATATTGCAGGCGTTCATCAATTATTGCCTTTGCCGATTCATCAAGTTCAATTCTTTCATCGGTGAGGCGTGCTGTTTCTTTAATAGCTGCATCGTGACCTGTCAGCGCAGCAAACGGCGAAAACTGAGCCGCTCTGTTTATCATCGACATATGCGGATGCTTTTCTGACCTGTGGTGAGGCATATTTATTATATCATCATATTTATCTGTAGTTTTAAGTGGTGACATACTGCCTCCTTATCTTGCTCTTCGATATATTGCGCCTTCCCATTCCCAAAGGGAATAAATATAGTCACTTTCAGATGTTTCATAGACGCGCATCTTTATTTTACTGTTGGTAACTGCACCGAGATATTTACCTTTATCCGAGCCTGAAACCGGCGCATCGTATGTTTTTTCGTACACCTCATTGCCTATGGTGATTTTCTCATTTTCAGCACCGCTTATTGTACCTATAACAGGCATATATAAAAGCTGTCGGATATTGAGCAGAACAGCTATTATGGCAATCAGCAAGACTGATACGATTAACTTTTTCATAATGACTCCTTAAGCCTTATGGCCGCCAATCTGCTTATTACGATCTTTTGTTGTGGCCCCTTCTTCAAGGTTCATGCCTTTGAGAATTGCATTCTTGCCGAACTTTTTCTTTATCTCTAGGATAGCCTGCTGACGGCGCTTTTCCCTTTCAAGCTCAATATCTTCCTTTTCCCTCTGCTTCTGCTGATTTATCACATCGTCAAACAGATTGAACTGCATAGGAATTTCATTTTTCCTCGCCTTATCTTCAGAAACCACGTGATTTACCGAAATATTCAGCCTTCGAACAAGCAATGTCGGATCGACAATTCTGTCATAAAGCTCCATTATGGCATCTGTCATAAGTTTTGACGATGAGGTCTGTCTCGGCAGATTTGCTGTACCATGGGCGTGCTTGGGGATTTTTCGTCCATAATGGTCGATAGTGATTTCGCCCTTATATTTTTTCCCGCGCTCACCTGCGAGATTATCAATATCATATCCCACTGTCAGCACAAGCTGATCGGTAACGAGAGCTTTATCGACAAGATCAAGAGCAAGGAGATCGGTCATTTCCTTTACTACCAGGCGAGCCTTGTCGCTTTCATACGGACTGTGCAAAACCTGTCCCGAGCCTATACTTTTATCCTCAGGCTTGTAGGCTTTTACATCGGCTATTGCGCACGGCTCCCATCCCCAGGCATGGTCAATAAGCAGTTCTGCATTGACGCCAAACAATTTATAAAGAAGATCTTCATTATGGAAGTCTGTCGCCTTTCCAACCGAGCAACGCGCGATATCGCCCATGGTGTAAAGGCCATGAGCTTCCAGCTTTTTAGCATATCCTCTGCCTACACGCCAGAAATCTGTAAGCGGTTTATGATCCCATAACTGACGTCTGTAACTCATTTCATCAAGCTCAGCAATTCGCACACCATATTCGTCAGGAGCAATATGCTTGGCAACAATATCCATTGCAATTTTTGCAAGGTACATATTCGTGCCTATTCCTGCGGCTGCGGTTATTCCTGTGGTTTTCAGCACATCACGAACGACCATCTGTGCAAACTCGTATGGAGTAAGTCCTGATGTCGGAAGATAATTGGTTATATCCATAAAGACTTCGTCGATGGAATAAACGTGAATGTCATCGGGCGAAACATATTTAAGATAAATATTGTAAATCCTTGTACTGTGCTCAATATAATGTGCCATACGCGGCGGAGCTGTTATATACGTTATCTCCTTTTCCGGATGAGCATCAAGCTCGAGGCTGTCATAAGATTCGCCGTCAAACTTACGGTCTTTCAGATTTTGCAGTCGCATAGCGTTGACAAGTTTCACCCGCTCAATGACCTCAAAAAGCCTTGCTCTGCCCGGTATGCCATGTCTTTTACGCGACGGCGAGACAGCAAGGCAGATGGTCTTTTGTGTGCGTGAAGCATCGGCAACTACAAGATTGGTAGTCATAGGGTCAAGCCCTCTCTCGATACATTCGACAGAGGCATAGAAGGACTTGAGATCTACGCAGAGATATGTTCTGTTTTTCACGATAAGTCCTCCTTTTTCTTTAATACCTATATTATACCACATTCCATTAAATCGAACAAGTGTTTGTTTTAATAAAATTATGGAATAAAGTCATATAACTTTACACCTTCTTTGTTTAGTGAAATAAAAAGCCTCTTACCAATATATGGAAAGAGGCTTTTTGTGAGTGAGTTAATTTATATATCTGCAAAACTATCTGCATTTAACGGATATCTGCCGAATATTCTTGCGGCATCCATAAGCGCCTGCATATTTGCTTCAGGAGTATTGGCAGGCATCTGACAGCCCGATGTAAGTGTAAATCCATTAGGCGAATCCCAGCCCTTGCGGATGCATTCACGCGCTGAACGAAGCACATCGTGAGGAGTGCCAAGCTTCATTACTTCAACCGGAGGAACATTTCCCTGAATGCCCATTTTATGACCAAGCACACGTTTTGCTTCTTCAAGGTCTTCCACATTATCAAGGCTGAATGCACCGATGCCTGTTTCTGCAATATCTTCCCAGAGTGCGCGGCTTGTGCCACAGATATGAAGACCACATCCACCACCAAGCTTCTTTACATAATCAACATTCTGCTTGAAATATGGAAGGGAGAACTTACGGTACTGCTTGATGCTGATAAGCGATGTGGAGCTTACAGGGTCAGGGAAACCGATGCCAACGCCCATTTCAACAAGTCGCTTGATGAGACGGTTATTGTTTTCAACGATGACTTCCATAAGCTGATGCACCTTTTCAGGCTTTTTAATCATACCGATAAGGAGATTCTCTGTGCCAAGCACCATTGCTGCGATTGAGAATGGACCTGTCACAGATGCACTGACAGAAACTTTATCGCCAAGACCTTCTTTTACCTTGCGTACTGCATCCAGAATTATCGGAAGACGCCCGTCCTTATCGATATCGACAAGTTTGGCATTATCAACTTCATTAAGCTTAAGTGCAGGCTTTGCAAGCTGTGCCACGTTGTTTCGTGTATATTTGATTTCAGCGCCCATAGCTTCAGCCATACCTCTGAGGGATGTGGAAATACCTACACTGTCAGAGCCGAATTTTTCGTGGATGTATTTTTCAACATTGAACATGATTTCCGAGGAGAAATAATATTCATCAATGCCTGCGCCTACAAGGTATGACATTGTTTCGCCGCCATCAAGGCTGGCAGGAATTCTGTCGACAGACTGACCTTTTCCGTAGAGAGTAGTACGCTCAAGACTTGTCAGCTCATCCTTAGGGACTTCAAGACCGTTGAGATATTTATCAATAATACTCATTACTTATCCCCTTTCAGCTCACGCATTTTTCTGACGGCAGAAGCGGCATCAACTGCATAGGCATCTGCGCCGATATCGTCTGCAAACTTCTGCGAAATAGGACCGCCGCCTATCATAACCTTGTATTTTCCTCTGATTCCACGCTCATTAAGTCTGGAAATAACGGTTTTCATTCCGTCCATTGTAGTTGTCATAAGAGTTGACATACAGATGAAATCAGCTTCATTTGCTTCGGCTGTATCGATGAAATTATCCAGCGTCACATCTCTGCCAAGGTCAAACACTTCAAAACCGCCTGCTTCGCCCATAATTTTAACAAGATTCTTGCCGATATCGTGAGTATCACCTTCCACAACACCGATTACCACCTTGATCTTATCGTCGCTTTCCTCCTGCTTTATATGCGGTTTGAGTACGTCAATGCCCACATTCATAGCATAGGATGCTGTAAGCACTTCAGGGAGGAAATATTCGCCGCTTTCATAAAGCTCACTGACCTTATCCATACCAGGAATAAGCCCGAGATTGATTGTTTCTGCCGCATCATAGCCATTTTCAAGAGCCTTATTGCAAAGTTCTTCTACGATGTCTTCTTCCATTTCAACTACATTTTCAGCAATCTGCGCAAAGAGTTTTTCCTTTTCCATATTTATCTCCATTCATTATCAGTTCTTTATATCAGGGAATATCATACAGCCGGCAAACAGATTTTCATAATTATCTGTTTCAGCAAGCTCCATATATTCCATTTTCTGTGCCAACTTTTTCATTTCACAACGTTCTCTTTGTGACATAAGAGCCATATATGCGCCCGTTTTCGAAGAATTGCCCACATATATAATTCTATCCTTTACATCATGAGGAAGAATGCCCACACCGGTAAGCGATTCTGCAGGCAGATGAGCGCCAAACTGACCTGCCACAAGCACCTTGTCAAGCTGATTCATTTCAATTCCTGCCTTTTTAAGAAGGGCTGTAAAACCCGAAAGGATTGCCCCCTTGGCAAGCTGCACCTGACGTATATCGTCCTGCGTGATCACAATATCATCATTCAGCATAAATGCCCGTTTTGTACCCTGCAGAATCAATCGTTTGTCGCTACCTTTTCCGCTGTCACTTTTCTTAATGAAAACGCCCGACGGCTTTATGAAGCCGTTTCTCAGCAATTCACGTACTGCCGCAAGAATACCGCTTCCGCATATTCCCACAGGATTTTTTTCTCCGATTACTTTAAGCTGAGTTTCACTATCTGTGATGATTACATCCTCAACAGCGCCGTCAGCCGCTCTCATACCACAGCTTATATTTGCGCCTTCCAAGGCAGGACCTGCCGCACACGAACAACTCAGCAGTCTTCCTTCCGTTGCAAGAACTATTTCTCCGTTCGTGCCTATATCGATAAAGAGCAAATTGCCTTTTTCATTAGCCATATTGCAGACATGCGCTCCTGCAACTATATCTGCACCGATATAAGCTGAGACCTGAGGCAGACAGTAAAGTTTTGCACCTTTACAGCATTTACCGCCGATTTCTTCATATTTTCTCTCCTGTGGTTCAACAAAAACAGGAGTATACGGCGATTTTCCAAGCGGCCTTGCGTCAGTTCCGAGCAGCATATGCGTCATTGTGCAGTTGGCTGCGACTACAATTTCCCTTATATCATCCGCTTTGATTTCAGCCTTATCGCAGGCTTCTTTAAGCATATCATCAAGCTGATTTACAAGAGCTTTCTGCAATTCGGCAATGCCCTTTTCTCCATTTTCATATTCGTATGTAATGCGTGTAAGCACATCCGAGCCAAATCTCCGCTGCGCATTTATCTGCGATGAAGACGATATTTCTCTGCCCGTTTCAAGATCGACCAGCGAAAGCGCTACAGTAGTGGTACCAATATCGACAGCCGCACCATAGCCACTTCGTTTGTCCTTTTCAAAGTCGGGCATATAGCCTTCGCTGAGGACTTTGCTGCCCTTTTCCTTTTCGGGCATATGAACAATAATATCACCCTGAACAAGTGTCATACAGGCAAGGCGGACACCGCTTTCCTTTTCCTCTGCAGTCAGTATATCTTCTTCAGTTTTTGTAATTTCAGAGACATTATTGCCAACTACCTTCACCTTGCATTTGCCGCAGGTGCCGCCTCCGCCACAAGGGGATTCGATATATTCACCCGCATTGTGAAGCACCTTCATAAGATTTGAACCATCTTCACACAATATCTGTCGTCCACTGTTCTGAACAGTAATTACAGCCATTATACACGCTCCCTCAAAGTTTCCAGCATTGCTTTGACATTTTCAATCGGCGATCTCATTCCAAGACCGCAGGCCGGAGAAATAATATCAAAGCCATTATCTGCCGCGAAGGTTGTCTGTGTTTTTATCGTATCAGGTGTGCCGAATTCAAGGGTATACGTACTGATATTACCCATAAGAACTCTGTTCGGAAGAGCCTGACGAGCCTCCCTTATCGGCACAATGGCATCAAAGCTCAGCACATCGCTTTCTATCATATCGGCCTGTGGATAAACGCCGCGCATCTGACCGCAGATATGCACTATAACCTTTGCTCCCGCTTCTTTGAGCGGCTTTATGAGCCTGTTAAGATATTTTACTGTGAACTCTTCGAAATAGCGAGGACCGAGAATTTCACCTGTACCGCTTGGGTCAGAAATTGCTATTATTTCCGCACCTGCTTCAATCTGTCTGAGACCGAATTCGATAAGTCTGTCGGTTACAACTTCCATAAAGGCATGGGCATCGGCATTTTTCTTGCGAAGCTCCTTATAGAATATCGTAGGCTCGATTACCGAAGCGGCTGTGCTGACAGGACCTGTCAGATTGCCCACGATGGCTACATCAGGCATCTCTGTTTTAAGTATTTTTATTGCATCGACAACTACATTGCTTCTGCCCTTTTTGTTGGCTAATTCGCCATATTTACTTACTGTATCAATTACATATTCCGACACATGAGGCTCGATTATATCGCTGCCCATATTTACCTTTGCGCCCATTTCTTCGGCTTCGACAGTCATACAGAAAGGCACGCCGATATTTTCAAAGCAACCTGAAAGATATGCCTGCTTTGCAAGGTCCGCCATCATACGTGCATCAGAATGAGCTGCAGGAAGATAAACTTTACTTTCTTCCATAAGACCTGTAATTATCATATTCATCATACCGCCCGGGCAGATACACGCCTGACGGTCGGTTTTCACACCATTTATATTATTGAAAAGTCTTTCTTTTGAGTTCATGTTCTACCTCTGTTTTAATGTGAGATACTGAAGATTGTTTCCGCCATTCCCTTTGCTCTTAAGGCACTTATACCCAGTAAAACGAATTTTTCCTTTATTGGCAAGGCATTTTTCCATATAAGAAGCCGATTGCTCACACTCAATCACTTCTGTCTGCGCAAGATTGGTATCGATAAGCGAATATGCTGTCTTAGGGCAAAGATATATGATTACGTTTTTTGCAAGTTCTTCATCTGCCTTTTCCAGCATAGGCAAGGTGAAATCATACGCTATCTGCTCTGCGAGCTTCGGACCGATTATATTGACTCCGCCTGCAGGATCCGCATAGCTTATTATATCAGCTCCTGCTTTTTGCGCCGCATCCATTGTTTCAATTATTATATCGGCTGTTTTATCAAATACGGCCTTCATTTTCTCCGGCTCTTTGCGTAAAAAGCGGAAGATTTTTGTCATATCAATAAGACTTCCAAGCAAAGTAAAAGGACCTGTAACCTGAAAAATCACATTTTCTCCCGACTGTTTCAGAATTACACAAGCTGACAAAATCTCTTTCATTCTTCCTATGGAATAATCTATTTTATCCAGCGCAAGCAGGTCATCAATCGTACTGCATACATATTCTCTGACTCGGGGACCATTGTTCTTATCGCCGTAATTTATAGCAGCGCCCAGCGCATCGGCTTCTGCTGTGTGACAAAAAGGGAGTGTGCAGGCAGCTGCATTATTATTCTGTTTTATTTCAACAGAAAGCTTCGCCATAGGCTCAGCTCTTAAATGCACTTCCGGAAAATCAAGCTGAGTATCCTGTGGAATATCTTCTGTGCCGCTGTTGTAAATACAATTATAGTCCCTTATCATACTCTCACCTGCCTTATATGTCTATTAAAATTATTATATCATATAATACAGTCGCTCTGCATCTTTATTGATAATTATAATATTTACACGGATATTTTATAGGTAAATCTTATTTTCACAAAATAAAAACTCCGGCCGAAAAGCCGGAGTTTTATAGTCATTTATTTATCTGAGATAGAATGCTTCGTAGCCCTTAGCTGTCATATAAACGTCGGCCTTGGAAACAACTTCGTATGGTGCGTGCATGGAGAGAACAGGAACACCTACGTCGATAACGTCCATATCTGCGTTAGCGAGGATGTAAGCGATTGTTCCGCCGCCGCCCTGGTCTACCTTACCGAGTTCACTTGTCTGCCAGATAACGCCTGCGTCATTGAAGCACTTGCGAACTTCACCGATGAATTCTGCATTAGCATCGTTGCAGCCGCCCTTACCGCCTCTGCCTGTGTACTTGATGAGTGTAACGCCCTTACCGAGGTAAGATGTGTTATTTGCTTCAGCAACGGATGGATGATTTGGATCATATGCTGCAGCAACGTCGGAAGAAAGGAGAGCACTCTTTGCAAGAGCCTTATCTACGTCAAAGCCGGAGCAGGAGCCCTTCTGGAGTTCGATCATTGTGCCGATGAGGTTTGCAAAATACTTGGAATGCATACCTGTGCTGCCGTTGGAGCCAACTTCTTCCTTATCAACCATAAGAGCGATAGCTGTCTTCTTGCATTCCTTGATTGCAAAGAGAGCTGCGAGGGATGTATATGCGCATACTCTGTCGTCGTGGCCGTAAGCTGCGATAGAGCCGCGGTCAAAGCCGACATCGAGAGCCTTACCTGCAGGAACGAGTTCGAGTTCAGCAGATGTAAAGTCTTCTTCAACAATACCATACTTTTCATTGAGGAGCTTGAGAACGCCCATCTTGAAGCGGTTTGCATCCTTTGCGTCACCTACAGGAAGTGTGCCGCAGATTGGGTTGAGGTCTTCACCGCCAACACCTTCAGCAAGAGTCTTCTTGTTCTGATCTGCTGCGAGATGTGGAAGAAGATCGCTGATATAGAAGATTGGATCGCCTGCATCGTCACCGATAGCAACTTCGATCTTTTCGCCGTTAGCAAGAATTACAACACCGTAAAGTGCGAGAGGACGTGCTACCCACTGATACTTTCTTACGCCGCCATAGTAATGTGTCTTGAACATTGCCATTCCGCCGTTTTCAATGAGTGGATTCTGCTTGAGGTCGAGACGTGGGGAGTCGATATGGCTGCCTACGATATTTACGCCGTTTGCAACAGGTTCTTCACCGATAACTGCGAGAACAACATTCTTGCCGCGGTTTGTGCTGTAAACCTTATCGCCTTTTTCGAGCTTTGTAACTGTATTGATATCTACATAGCCTGCTTCCTTAGCTCTGCGAACGATTTCATCTGTGCATGTGCGTTCTGTCTTACTTGCATCCATAAATGCCTTGTAATCTTCGCCCATTGCCATAATTTCAGCCTTCTGAGCTTCGTTGATAACGTCCCATACGTAATCGTATTTGACTGTAAGCTTTTCGTTGCCCATAATTTGTATCTCCTTTAATTATAAATTATCGTACTAAATAGGGATATCTCCCTGTACATATATTATACAACATTCTTAGTCCAAGGTAAATAGGAATATTTCATTAAATTTATATGGCTTTTTTGTACAATGTGTGGTATAATATAAAAAGCGGGGCTTTCAGAAGGCTCCCCTAATACATAAATATAAAGGAATTATAAAAATGGAAGAAAATAAGATTCTCGCTACTGTTGACGGTCTCACAATCACAGAAGCAGACGTTGACGCATTTATCGGCAATCTCCCAAAGGAACAGCAGATGTTCGCATCCAACCCACAGTTCAGAGAACAGGCTCTCGAACAGATTATCACAGTTCATCTCTACGCTAAGATGGCTGAAGAAGAAAAGCTGGAAGAAACAGATATTTTCAAGAAGCTTATGGCTTCTGCAAGAAAGGACATTCTTGCTCAGCTCGCTATGAACAAGGTTCTCGGCGACCTTACAATTTCTGAAGAAGAAGCTAAGAAGTTCTACGAAGAAAACCAGCAGTTCTTCCAGAAGGACGAATCTGTAAGCGCAAAGCACATCCTCGTCAAGGAAGAAGAAAAGGCTGTTGCAATCATGGAAGCTATCGCAAGCGGCGAAAAGACATTTGAAGCTGCTGCTATGGAAAGCTCCACTTGCCCATCCGGCGCACAGGGCGGCGATCTCGGCGAATTTGGCAAGGGCCAGATGGTTCCAGAATTCGAAGAAGCTGCTTTCTCCGCTGAAATCGGTCAGGTTGTTGGTCCTGTAAAGACACAGTTCGGCTTCCACCTCATCAAGGTTGAAAAGAAGAACGAAGCTGCTGTTGCTGACTTCGCTGAAGTTGAAAGCTCCATCAAGGCTAACCTTCTCCAGCAGAAGCAGGTTGAAGTTTACACACAGAAGGCTGCTGATCTCAGAGAAAAGTATCTCACAAAGTAATTTAAGCATTATAAAACAGACATCCAGATTTGGATGTCTTTTTTTTCTGTTGGGACGCCGAGGGCGTCGTCCCCTACATTATATTTTGCACAAGTGAAGTATTTGATTGAATAGCGTAATTCTTCCTGTCTTATAAGGTCTGGTTACACCTCATCCACCACCAAAGGTGGTCCCCCTTCTCCTGCTGGAGAAGG
>JAZUBN010000072.1:0-21431 GCA_045638565.1 Oscillospiraceae bacterium
GCCTTACCACTTGGCTACATCCCAACATCTTCAGTTAATTTTCTGTGGTCGGATTTTTTTGCTGCGATTTTTTAAATGGGGTGGATAGTCGGCTTCGAACCGACGACCCCCAGGACCACAATCTGGTGCTCTAACCAGCTGAGCTATATCCACCACATATTTGGCACGCCTGAAGGGATTCGAACCCCTGGCCTACTGCTTAGAAGGCAGTTGCTCTATCCTGCTGAGCTACAGGCGCGTATATTGGAGCGGGTAGCGGGAATCGAACCCGCGCGGCCAGCTTGGAAGGCTGGAATTCTACCATTGAACTACACCCGCATTTCCTACGTTCGATGTGCTACCTCACATCAGCTTGTTTATTATAACAGGGATTTATTAAAATGTCAATACTTTTTTTCGAAAAATTGAAAATATTTTCAGAAAACTTTGGGGCGGAGCTTATTCCGCCCCAAAAGCGGATTGTTTTATTTTACAGCGATCTCATCGTTTTCAACAGATACATGAACTTCAGTGATAGGGGACATATATGAAGAAACAATTTTGAATGCAACCTTGTCTTCGATATCCTTCTGAATAGTTCTGCGCAGATTACGTGCGCCATATCTGATGGAGTAGGATTTCTTCACAAGATAATCAAGCACATCAGCATCATAAGTGAATGCAACGCCGTTATCCTTAAGGGAAGACATAAGTTCACCCAGCATAATCTTTGCGATTTCCTTAAAGTTATCTTCGCTAAGCTGATTGAATGCGATGACTTCGTCAATTCTGTTGATAAACTCAGGACGCATAATTTCGCTGAGAGCCTTGAGCGCCTTGTCACGGCCCTGCTGTGAAGCAGTCTTGCCAAAGCCCATTGAGCCTTCGCTTCTGTCTGAGCCTGCATTGGAAGTCATAATGATAATAGAGCTCTGGAAAGAAACCTTTCTGCCCTGAGAGTCTGTTGCAACACCATCGTCGAGAATCTGAAGAAGCACATTGAGCACATCAGGATGAGCCTTTTCGATTTCATCAAAGAGGACAACGGAATAAGGATTTCTTCTGATCTTTTCTGTAAGCTGTCCGGCTTCATCATAGCCAACATAGCCAGGAGGAGCGCCGATAAGCTTGGAAGCAGAGTGCTTTTCCATATATTCCGACATATCGAGTCTGATAAGTGCGTCAGGAGTATCAAAAAGCTGGTCTGTCAGCTGCTTTACAAGCTCAGTCTTACCTACGCCTGTAGGACCGACAAAGATGAAGGAAACAGGCTTCTTCTTAGGAGAAATACCTGCTCTTGAACGCATAATGGACTTAGCCACAGCTTCAACAGCCTCATCCTGACCGATAAGCTTTTCTTTAAGGCAGGCTTCAAGATTGATGATTTTTTCAAAATCCTGCTCCTTGATTTTCTTGGCAGGGATTTTTGTCCACATTTCAATAACACGGCTGAGATCATCCACAGTTACAACAGGCACTTCAGCACCTTCAAGAGCATCGAGCTCGGCCTGTGTCTGAAGAGTTTCACTCTTGATGCGAGCCATAAGCTCATAAACCTCATCAGAGCCTTCCTGACCGACGATGAGCTCCTGCTCAGCTTCCAATGACTTGAGCTTGTCACGAAGCTGTGCGCGTCTGTTTATAGCCGCATTTTTAAGATTGATGTCCGAGCAGGCTTCGTCGATAAGGTCGATAGCCTTGTCAGGCAAAAATCTGTCTGTGATATATCTTTCGGAAAGGAAAACTGCCTGATTGCATACTGCGTCAGGAATTTCCACGCCGTGATATTCTTCGTAGTATTTCTTGATTCCGCGGAGCATAGCGGATGCCTGCTCAACAGATGGTTCATTTACAGAAACAGGCTGGAAACGACGCTCGAGAGCCGAATCCTTTTCGATGTACTTTCTGTATTCCTTGAAAGTTGTAGCACCGATAACCTGGATTTCACCGCGGGAAAGGGCAGGCTTGAGGATATTTGCCGCATTCATGGAGCCTTCAGCCTCACCTGCGCCAACGAGGTTATGAACTTCGTCGATGACGAGGATAATATTGCCGAGAGACTTGACTTCCTCGATGAGAGCCTTCATTCGGCCTTCAAACTGACCTCTGAACTGAGTGCCGGCAACCATAGCTGTCATATCGAGCAGCCAGACTTCCTTGTTGCGAAGCTTGTAAGGCACATTGCCGTCGACAATTTTCTGTGCAAGACCTTCTGCGATAGCTGTCTTGCCGACGCCAGGCTCACCGATAAGGCAAGGATTATTCTTCTGACGTCTGTTAAGTATCTGGATAACACGCTCTGTTTCAGCATCGCGACCGATAACACGGTCGATCTTGCCGTTTCTTGCTCTTGCGCAAAGATCGAGAGCATAGGATGTGAGCGCCTTTTTCTTCTTGTTCTTTTTCTTTTCGTCCTTTTTGTCTTCGCCTGTTTCTTCAGTATCATCCTTTTTAGGCATAATACCGCTCATAAAAGGCATAGCAGGAGTCTGTGACATGGAATCATCGTCCATATCGTCATCATCCTCATTTTTACCGCCAAACATACCTTCAAGGAAGCCCATAGCTTCAGGCGGCATATTGGCAGCGATATCCTCGAGGTTTTCAAGATCTGCCTCGGTGATACCCATTTTTTTCATCATATCATTAATAGGACTGATGCCAAGTTCCTTGGCACATTTCAAGCAAAGTCCCTCGTTTGTTGTAATACCATTTTCAAGCTTGGTGATAAAAACAACGGCAAGATTTTTCTTGCATCGGGAGCAAAGTGGCATTTCCAAAATTAGTTACCTCCCATAGTGGATTCTTTTGCCTTGTCAACAGCGTCGACCAGACGCTTGCCGCGTGCACGGTAAGTGAAGTAGGCAACAACAGAGAAAGCAATGGCAGCGCACAGAACAATAAATACAGCCTTGTTGCTGCTGTCAGGGAAAAGCATAGCAATAGTTATAGCGACATAATAGAGGAAGGTCGCGCCTTTACCCCAGAAGTTTGCAGGAGGCATATCAGAGATTCTGTCAGCAAGACGGAAAGCCTGAATGCCCTGCCAGCCTTCCTTGATGAAATATACAGCAGGGAAGACAGGGTGAATACGTTTTGCAACAGATGTGCAGATAAGAGCTGTGAGCACCATAAGCTTGTCGGCGAGAGGGTCGATGATTCTGCCCAGCTTTGTCACCATATTATATTTTCTTGCGATGTAGCCATCGAGCACATCAGAAAAGCCGGCAAGTGCGAAAATGCCGAATGCATACAGGCTTGCGTTGTCGCCGCCGTTAAAGTATACATATGCAAGAACAGGCACAAGCAGCAGCCTGAATGTGGAAATTGCGTTAGGGATATTCATGGGATTTTCTCCTTAATTTTCTGAATATTACTTTAAGAAGAACTGAGCAAAATAGCTGTTTTCAAAATAAGGCAAAAGTGTGATATAGCTTTGTTCAGCTTCGATATAGTTTGTGATGGCAGAGAAAAGAATCATGACGAGGATGATACCTGTAAAGCCACCGAAAAGCATGCCAAGTGTCTTGTTTACGCTTTTGATAAGCGGAAGATTGAGGCTTAAAAACTTAAGTACAACATTGGCTGCAACTACCATTATAACAAAAATTACAAAAAAAGCAATAACACTCTGTGACATAAGTGTTAATTCTTCAATGAGAAGGTCAAGAACATCCTTGCCCTTTTCGAGAGCGAAAGCGGCAAAATCTGCCGCTCTTTCATCAGGAATGTACTTGGCAATATATTTTTCAGGCTGAGCCTGAATTATTCCTGCTACGACAGGAGAAATTATCCTGCCAACAAAAGGAGCAACTGTCGGCGTAAACATTTTGCCGGCAATAAAGGCAATAATCGCAGAGGCAATATTGATAAGACCACCCATAATACCGTTTTTACGGCCGACATATGTGCATATAAGAATTATAGCTGCAATAGCTATGTCTACAAAATAATTTTCCATAACTAAGATTACCTTTCGGGGGAAATGCAAAAGAGATTATTCGGTGACAGCCTGAGGATATTCTGTATCGGCTGTCTGCTGAGTGTCTTTTCCGATAACTTCGGCGCGGTCGGAGAATATTACAAGATAACTGCCGTCAACACGTTTTGTGATGCTTTTTGCCGAATATACGTTATAGGAAGTAAGTGAGCTGTCGGATGTATCGTAAAGATAGGCATTTTCGTTTGTCAGGGCAGCAAGAGTGCCTGTTTCATAGAAAAGAGAATTGATTTCTTCATCTGTTGTGAAGCTGTGCAATTCTTCGCCGTCAGCAATAATCACAGCCTTGTATTTGCCGGAGCCTGTCATAAGGCTTAAAAGAGGCATTTCTCCGTTATTGTGGGAATAACGGTTGAGCGAGCCGTCAGGATAACTGTAAGAGGAAACCTCCTGGCCGTTTTTGTCATACACTGTAAGACTTTCGTCTGTGATGACAGAAAGCTGATTTGTATTGTCATATTCCATCGAATAGAAGACAGAGCTGCCAAGATCGATTTCATAAAGCGGCTCTTCGCTATGAATATTATAAGTTCTGATAAAGGTTTTGCGATTTTCGCCGCCTACACAAAGGAGGGAGAGCGTTTCGCCGTCATTATTTATACAGCCGGAAATGATATAATATTCCGAAGAAGACCACTGGAACTGCTGTTTGGAGTCTTCCGAATAAAGCTTTACAGAGCCTCTGTAGCCCGGCTCAGAAAGGAGAACGAGAAAATCTCCCTGCTTATTCATATTGCACCATGTGACAGGATATTCCTCCGTTATCTGCTTGAGCAGGGCGTAAGAACCGAAAATACTTATTTCATTACCGCCCTTATCGTAAGCGATGATACGCTTATCGCCTGTCATAAGCTGAGGAGATGAATATTTGAGCTGTTCGGAAAGATCTTCAAGACCGGCAGCGTTTATTATCTTGAGACTGTCTTTATTGAGAACGACAAGACCTCCGCCAAAAGGAGAATGCACGCTGTCGATGCCCACTTCAAAAGTGTATCCGGTAAAATTCTCGCTGACAGAGGTATCTGTATCGAAATAGGACATAATACGATAAAAGTTCAGCATATTGATGTCTTCACGGTATGTGATAAAGCAGTAAATGAGCATAAGAAAAATACTGTACCCGAAAATCTTCTGCAGTACAGCGACTATTGTAAGTCTGCTATCTCTTGCTTTTACCTTGACTTCATCCACTGTGAAAACTCCTCTTTATCGTAAAAAAGTCTTGTCATATAAAGTCCCTGAGGGGGAGCTGTAGGGCCGCCTTCGCAGCGGTCACAGCTGTCGAGTATGCGTCTTATATCGTCTGGAGCAAACTTGCCGTGTCCGACATACCAGAGATTGCCTGCGATATTACGCACCATATTGTAAAGGAATCCATCGCCGCATACGCTGACAAAAACATACTTTCCTTCTCTTCTCACATCGCAATAGAAAACTTCGCGCACTGTGGAAGAAACAGGGGTGCCTTCATTTTTTACAGCGGCAAAGTCCTGTCTGCCTACAAAATGCTGAGCACCTTTCTGCATAGCCTCAACATCGAGAGGCTTTATAATATGAAAAGCTCTGTGCTCGTCAAATGGGGAAGGAAACTGGTCGTTATAGAATACATAAGTGTATTCCTTTGCGACACAGGAAAATCTTGCATCAAAATCATCATCGACGATTTTTGCCTCTCTCACAACAATATCCTTAGGCAAAACGGCATTGAGAGCGAGAGGGAGCTTGTCCATAGGGATGGATGTGTCGCTTTTGAAATTGGCGCAGTATGTGTTGGCATGGACAGCTCTGTCTGTGCGTCCGCAGCCGGAAAGCGGGGAATATACTTTTGTCTGGCGCTCGATTATCTTTTCAAGAGTGCCCTGCACAGTAGGCAGACCATCCTGACGCTGCCAGCCGTGATAATTCGTGCCGCAGTATGAAAGTGTAAGAGCTATATTTTTCATATACCCACCACATTAAGTATTATCATAACGACAAAGTATATGATACAGAATACCATAAATACATAGTCGTTTTTTGTCAGTTTGAGAACATTGAGTCTTGTTCTTCCGTTTCCGCCCTGATAAAGACGGCATTCCATAGCTGTTGCCAGCTCGTCAGCACGTCTGAAAGAGGATACAAAAAGCGGAACAAGAATTGGAATAAGAGCCTTGGCTCTTGCAAAGATATTGCCCGATTCAAAGTCGGCGCCGCGAGCCTTCTGAGCCGCCATGATTTTGTCTGTTTCTTCGATAAGTGTAGGAATGAAACGCATTGCGATTGTCATCATCATGGAAAACTCGTGAACAGGGAATTTCACCTTGTTGAGCGGAGCGAGAAGGTGTTCAAGAGCGTCTGTCAATGAAATAGGGCTTGTAGTATACATAAGAAGGGAAGTTGCGCATACAAGCATAATAATACGCGATGTCATATAAAATGCAGTCAGCAAGCCTTCCTTTGTAACCTTGAAAATCCAGAAACGGGCGAGAACTTCGCCTTCAACATAGAAAATGTTGAGTATGCTTGTGAAAAGCACAAGGAACATAATAGGTTTTAAGCTCTTGAGCAGCATTTTAGGATTTGTCTTTGAAACTTTAACACCTAAAACAATAAAAAGTGCAGCCAGAGCATAAGGGATAATGCCTTCTGTGATGAAAAGCACAATGATAAAGGTAAAGCATATGACAAGCTTGACTCTTGGGTCCAGCTTATGCATATATGTATTTCCCGGGAAAAATTGTCCTAAAGTGATGTCTTTTATCATACTTTCCCCCTGAGCTTCATAAGCTGTTCTTTTGCGCCTTCAATTGTGTAAACCGATGTATCCACATCATAGCCTCTGTTTTTCAGTTCGATGAGCACGCTTGTAATCTGAGGCACATCAAGGCCGGACTTTGTAAGCAGTTCGTGGTTGGCAAAGATTTCAGATGGTGTACCATCTAAAAGCACCTGCGAATCGCACATTACAACGATGCGGTTTGCCATTTTAGCAGCATCTTCCATACTGTGTGTAACGAGAATAATAGTAGTCTTGTGCTTGTCGTGATAACTGCGGATCATATCGAGAATTTCATCTCTGCCCTTAGGGTCAAGACCTGCCATTGGCTCGTCGAGAACGAGAATTTCAGGCTCCATAGCGATAATACCTGCAATGGCAACACGTCTTTTCTGACCGCCCGAAAGGTCGAAAGGTGATTTTTCAAGGGTGAGGGCATCGATGCCGACAGCTTCAGCCGCATTGAGAACTCTGCGCTTCACTTCGATTTCATCAAGCCCCATATTTTTAGGACCGTATGCGATATCGAGGAAAACTGTCTCTTCAAAGAGCTGATATTCAGGATACTGGAATACAAGACCGCAGGCAAAACGAGCCGCTCTGCGAGTGGCGGCAGACTGATTTATGTCTTCGCCGTTGATATAAACTTTACCGCTTGTAGGCGGAAGAAGCGCATTGAAATGCTGGACAAGTGTACTCTTGCCCGAGCCTGTGTGACCGATGACAGCCACAAAATCGCCGGAATTGAAAGTAAGGTTAATATCCTTTACAGCAGTCTTTTCAAAAGGAGTTCCGGCGCCGTATGTATAGGATACATTTTCGAGTTTAAGAATTTCTCCCATAATCTACTCCTTCAGATATTTTTCGAGAATGTCGCAGCATTCGTCAACAGAAAGCGCAACATCCTTAATGCCAAGTTCGTCCAGGATTTCCACAGTCTGTGGAACAGCAAGACCAATATCGAGCAGCTCCTTGCGGTGAGCAAATACCTCACGCGGTGTGCCGTCGTGTGTCACCTGACCTGCATTGATAACAACGATTCTGTCGGCCTGCGCCGCTTCGTCCATATGATGAGTGATGAGAATTACAGTGATGCCCTTTTCTTTGTTAAGGCGTTTTATAGTCGCCATGACTTCCATACGTCCTATTGGGTCAAGCATAGCAGTAGGCTCGTCCATAACGAGAACATTAGGCTCCATAGCAAGAATACCTGCGATAGCGATTCTCTGCTTCTGGCCGCCCGAAAGCATATGAGGTGCGTGCTTTACAAACTTTTCCATGCCGACAGCCTTCAGGACTTCGTCCACTTTTCTGCGGATTTCCTCCGAAGGTACGCCCATATTTTCAGGAGCAAAAGCCACATCTTCTTCAACAACTGTAGCAACCAGCTGATTGTCGGGATTCTGGAAGACCATACCAACATTTCTGCGGATATTTATTAAATTTTCAGGGTCGGATGTATCAAATCCGTAGGAATAAACCTTGCCTTCGCTTGGAAGCAGAATGCCGTTGAGATGCTTTGCAAATGTACTTTTGCCCGAGCCGTTGTGACCGAGAACAGCCACAAAAGATCCCTTTTCGATGTCGAGAGACACCTTTTTGAGAGCAAAGCTTCGTGCTTCGTCGGCAGAATATGTGAAGGTGAGTTTTTCAGTTCTGATAACTTTTTCCAATTTTCAGACTCCTTTTGAAGAGATGTTAAGCAATACTGTATAGCCTTCCCCTCGATTCACACCCCAACAAGCAGGCTTGTTGGAGGACCCCGTTGGGAAGGGGGACCACCTTTAGTGGTGGATGAGGTGGTGCGGAATGCATATTTAATAAACGCCGTAATACGGCTACACCTCATCAGTCACGCAAGAGTGCCAGCTTCTCCTCAAGGAGAAGCCTTGATTTTTACTTCTTATTGCAGATCCATCTTGCAGTGTGACCGCAAGGGAGATTGAGACCTGTGCTCTGAACAGGCAAACCAAGTTCTGCGCCTTCAACTGTGCCGCCAAACTGTGGGCAGACAAGTCTGCCGAGAATGTAAACAGGAACAGATGGGGAGATACCTGTTGTGTAGGAATTGATGATGATGAAAAGAGGATCGTCGGAAAGCACCTTTGTGCACAGCTTTACGAATTCGTAAATATTTTCCTCAAATTTCCAGATTTCACCCGAAGGACCTCTGCCGTAGGATGGTGGGTCCATGATGATGGCATCATACTTTCTGCCTCTGTTGATTTCGCGTTCAACGAACTTTTTGCAGTCGTCGACAATATATCTGATAGGCGCATCTTCAAGGCCACTGAGTTTAGCATTGTCCTTTGCCCATGCAACCATACCGCGGGCCGCGTCAACATGGCATACAGAAGCGCCCGCCTTTGCAGCCGCCATAGTAGCGCCGCCTGTGTAGGCAAAAAGATTGAGAACGCTGATAGGTCTGCCTGCATTTCTGATCATTTCCATGGAGAAATCCCAGTTTGCAGCCTGTTCAGGGAATATACCTGTGTGCTTGAAGTTCATAGGCTTGACGCCGAACTTCAGATCTTTATAGTTGATTGTCCAGCTTTCAGGAAGGGACTTTTTATCCCAGCTGCCGCCGCCAGTGTTGGAGCGTGTATACTTACCGTGAGCATTTCTCCAGCCTTTGTGGCCTGTCTTTTCCCAGATAGCCTGAGGGTCAGGGCGCACAAGTGTGAAATCTGCCCAGCGTTCAAGGCGCTGACCGCTGCCACAGTCAAGAAGCTGATAATCCTTCCATTGATCGGCTAAATACATAATTCACTTCCTTTACAAAACACGTCTGCCTTCGATGGCACGTCCAAGTGTCACCTGATCGGCAAACTCAAGATGACCGCCCACAGGGATACCATAGGCAAGTCTTGTGATTTTAATATTGAATGGTCTGAGCAATCTTGCGAGATAAACGGCTGTTGTTTCCCCTTCGGTATCAGGGTTTGTAGCCATTATGATTTCAGTGATGTCCTCGTCGGCAATTCTCAGAAGAAGCTCCTTGATTTTGAGAGCATCAGGGCCTATGCCGTTTAATGGGGAGATAGAGCCGTGAAGCACATGGTAAAGACCGTTGTATTCCTTTGTCTTTTCAATGGCGATAAGGTCCTTAGGATCGGAAACAACACAGATGGTATGTTTGTCACGTCCTTCATCAGCGCAGATTTTACAGATATCATCCTGAGTGAGATTCTGGCATATTCTGCACATATGAACATTGCTTTTTGCGGCTAAAAGCGCATCGGCAAAGTCTTTTACCTCATCTTTATTCATTGACATAACATGAAAAGCAAGCCGCTGGGCAGTCTTGTGTCCGACGCCCGGCAGCTTGGCAAATTGCTCTATCAATTTTTCGACAGGTGGAGCAAAATACTTCATATATTAGAAGAGACCGCCCATACCGCCTGTAAGCTTACCCATTTCACGAGCAGATGTTTCTTCAGCTTCCTTGAGAGCTGTGTTAACAGCAGCGAGAATGAGGTCAGAGAGCATTTCTGCATCGTCCGGATCGATAACTTCAGGCTTGATGGAGAGGGAGAGGAGAGCCTTGCCCTTTACAACTGCAGTAACAGCGCCGCCGCCTGCTGTAGCTGTGTATTCTCTGTTTTCAAGTTCTTCCTGAAGCTTCTGCATATCAGCCTGCATCTTCTGTGCCTGCTTCATAAGAGCGTTCATATTCATGCCGCCCGGCATTCTTCCTGGTTTCATAATAAAATCCTCCGTATATGTATCTTTTGTATTATTATCTGATGTATATATTTATTGCATAAGGCCTAATTTTCTTGCCTTTTCAAGAAGCTCATCCATTCCGGACGAAGCTTTGTTTTCCTCTTCGTTACTGCCGCCTGCAACCTTAGGCATCTTATCTGTTATAGTTGCTGCAGTAAAGCCCATTTCCTTAGCTGTATTGTTGAGGGCATTTGTGACAGAAGGACGATTGAGAAGATCGATATAATCCTTATCGCATACAACCGCAACAGCGCCTCCGTTTGGTATAATAGCCGCACCATTGAGGAACTGACGTATTGCAACATTGACAGCCGAGCCAAGTTTTGCCATAAATTCCTTCTTGAAATTATCAGGGGAAGGAGCGGCCTTTTTGATTTCACTCTGCGGCACTTCAATTTTCGGAATGTGCGGAATATTCATCTTAGGCTTTGCCTGTGTCTGCTGTTCAGGCGGAATATCAAATGGCGGAGCATCATCGTCTGTGAAAGCCGGTGGCTCATCAGGCAGAGGAGGCTTTTCATCTGCAAAAGGAGCGGTATCGTTATCCACAGGCTGTGGAGCCTTTGCAGATTTCGGAGCTTCGATTTTCACATTTGATACAGGTTTTACCATAGCAGGAGCGGCCTGTGGAACAGCTCTCGAACAAAGCTTGATAAGACAGACTTCGCCATCCATTTTTCGTGCCGAAGTACGAGTCAGCTTGCTGAGAGTGTTGTTTATCGTTTCAATAAAGTAATCGAGCAGGGAAGGTGTAACATCCTTTGCAAGTTCATTTAATTCCTTTACAGTGAATGATGAAGCGAGAGTGATGTTGGAAACATCCTTTACCGATTTGATAATGTATATATCTCTGATGAGGGAGAGAATGTTGTCAAAAACAGAAACAATATCTCGTCCTTCAGCGTAAGCATTGTTGAACCATGTGAGAGCGCCCGAAACGTTCTCTGTGCATATTGCATTCCAAAGTGAACCGATAAGCTCATTCTGAGGAAGAGAAAGGGAAGCTACAGCGCTTTCGTATGTAATAGTGTCATTTTCGGAAAGACAACGGTCCAGAAGGGAAATAGCATCACGCATCGAGCCGTCACCAAGCTTTGCAATAAGCTGAGCGGCATCATCTTCGATTTTGAAGCCTTCCTTGTAAGCTATCTTCTTTATATGGTCAAAAATCACCTTGCCATCGATTCTTCTGAAGTCATAACGCTGACAGCGTGAAAGAATAGTGATAGGCACCTTGTGGATTTCTGTTGTAGCAAGAACGAAAATAGTGTGTTCAGGCGGCTCTTCGAGAGTTTTAAGTAAAGCATTGAAAGCGCCAGCCGAAAGCATATGAACTTCGTCTATGATATAAACGCGCTTCTTCATGGAAGCAGGGGAATAACGACATTCATCACGGAGCTGACGGATGTTGCCAACGCCATTGTTGGAAGCGGCGTCCATTTCCACAATGTCCATAGTGGTTTCGCCCAGTGCTGCAAGGCAGGCCTCGCATTCGTTGCACGGATTGCCGTTTTTAGGATTAAGACAGTTTACAGCGCGGGAGAGAATCTTGGCACATGATGTTTTGCCCGTTCCTCGTGTTCCTGTAAAGAGATAAGCATGCGAAATACGCCCCGATACTATCTGTGATCTCAGAGCGTTGGTAATGTTGTCCTGACCCACCATCTCGTCAAAGGTGCGTGAGCGGTACTTTCTGTATAAAGCTAAATTGGACATAAACTTCTCCATATTTTACAAATGGCAATTGTCAAAGCTATACGTTTAACTTCGAAAAAACCCACCATCCGTTACCACAAGCATCAGCTCAAAATCGGTTTGCTGCGGCACACAGAACAAAATGCTTAATGCTGCTCGGTTCCCCGCCTGACATGGTTCGCAAACGTCTGTTGCGCAGGACCGACTTCTCAATACCTCAGCCTATGGGCAGACGATAATGGAATGATCCCTCAGATTAAATATTCGTCCCTGCTATAGCCGATTTCAGGTTACAGGGAACGGCTGACTCCCCGACATAGTATAGCTTTGACAATTGCCACTGGGTATATTATAACCTATAATTTCAAAAAATGCAACACCATTTTTATAAAAAATATTGACATTTTTCAAAAATCGTAGTAAAATGAAATGGTTGCATAAGATAAAATGTGTGACATATAATAGGATGTACTTCCTGTCAGGTCTTTTGGGCTTGATGGGGCATATGTGGTGGATATAGCTCAGCTGGTTAGAGCACCAGATTGTGATTCTGGGGGACGCCGGTTCGAATCCGGTTATCCACCCCATTTTTACATTCAAGTAAAAATCTTATAAACAATAGAATATGGAGAGTTATCGAAGTGGTCATAACGGGGCTGACTCGAAATCAGTTTGCGAGCAATCGCACGAGGGTTCGAATCCCTCACTCTCCGCCATAAAAAGCAGTGAAAACATTTGTTTCCACTGCTTTTTTCATATCTGCTTTTACTTTCTGCGAGCATCGTTGAGGTCGCTGAGAACTTTCAATGTGGATGGATCTGTATCTCCGAAGACTTCCTTGCTCAGCTCATAACATTTTTCGAAAAGCTTAATCTGCATATCACTATCACCGCAGCTGCCATAGCAAAGTGCGAGATTGTAAAGCAGAGTCAAGGCATAATGCTCTTTTTCGCCGCATGATTCAACATATGATTCATATAGTGATTTGCAGAGTTCAAAAGCCTTTTTGTAAAACTCCGAAGCATCTTCAACGTCATCTGTCTGCAGATATGCATTGGCAATATTCCGGAACAGAGTTACAGTATCAAGTGTCTCAGGGCGGGATTCAAAACTGCATAATTCATTACTCTTTTCATATAATTCGATGGCTTTTTTATAATTGCCGATTCCTCCGTAAGCAGTTGCAAGATTATTAAGTGATACTATAGCGCGTGCATCATGTTCAACATAGATTTTCTTATTGATATTATATATCTTTTCCATGCACTTAAATGTGTTTTCGCTGTCGTTGAGCTCTTCATATAAAAATGCAAGGTTTGTAAGAAAATCGATAGTGTTTTTGGATTCTTCACCCGATGTTTCACGGGATATTTCATATAATTTTATTCTTGCTTCCAATTCGTGGGATTTATCACCGACTTTATTGTATACATCGGCAAGGTCACGAAGGGAAAATATAGTGTCAAAGTGATTTTCTCCGAGAACCTTTCTGCGAAGATTATAGCATTTCTGAGTGATATCCAAAGCCGCTTCGTCGTTGTTTGTGTTGACGTAAGCAATGCCAAGAGCATGCATATAAGATAATGTAATCGGATTCTCTTCGCCGAAATTATCCCTGTGAACTTCATACATTTTTTTTCTACTTCTGAGTTCACCCTGCACATCTTTGGCCCAATTACAGATTACAGCAAGATTATTAAGAGCAAGCATGGTATTATCGTGGGTCTCGCCGTAGTACTTCCTGTTTATTTCATAGATTTTCTCTCTTGCCGCTATTTTCTTTTCGTAGGAATTAAGACTGTTGGCAAGTATACTGAGCGGATACAAAAGTGAGCTGTGATATTCACCAAAGATTTTCCTGCGTTTATTGTAGTATATTTCAATAAGCTCACGATGTTTGTCGTGATAGCCTACAATCCTATAAGTATTGGCAAGAGCATCGAGCATATCCAAAGTGTGCAGATGATCTTCACCATATAATTTTATTGCAGCATCATATTGCTTTTTTCTTAACTCCAGCAGTTTATCCTGAAGTTCATGCAGCTTTTCATGCTTTCCGCGATACATGATACCTTCGTGTACTGAAGTATATGAATATAAGGCATCAATGGTGTCAGGATGTTCTTCACCAAAAATCTTTTTGTGCAGATTATAGGATTTTTCAGTCAGCTCTAGTTTCTTTTTGTTATCATATGTGTCGAGATAGATGTTAATAAGACTTTTAAGAGTGCTTAATGTATGAATATGTTCTTCGCCGAGGACTTTTTTGCGAAGCTCATAACATTTCTCTGTGAGCTCATTTTTCTTTTTAAGGTTTTCAGACGGATCGTTGATTGCAACATCATCTGTATGGGACAATGTGGTGTAGAAACGAAGCTCCCGGTTAAGAGTTTTCTGCTGTTCGCGCAATGCGTTTTCGTGATTGCCCAATTCTCCATATGCTATAGCCAGATTGCTGAGAAGAGTCAGCGTTTCCATATGTTCCTCGCCATAGACCTTTTTATGAAGTTCATAGCATTTCTGAGTAAGCTCCAGCTGTTTTTCGTAATTACCTGCGTTTCCGTGTGCTATAGAAAGATTGTTCATCCAATATAAAGTGTCGGGATGTTCTTCACCAAGGGCTTGCAGGCAGTCTGCGTAGGATTTTTCAGCCCAGTATTCCGATTCCGAGTAATCGACAGGAACACCTTCGCCGTCGGCATACATATTATAAAGCTTTGCCATAGCCTCAAACAAGCCATCCTGAGCGGCAGATGTGATAAGGGATACGGCCCTTTCACGGTCAACCTCAACATCAATGCCGTTAAGGTAGGCAAGACCGATGAAGAAATTGTGCTCTGGAGAGTCCTGACTTTCGCTGATAGCCAGCTTTCTGATTTCGGAGAGAAGAGCATCGTTGAAAATCTCATCATCATAGGCATTGACAGGCGAACTTATGTCTTTGAAATTATCAAAAAGCTTGTCTTTATCAGTCGGTACAAGCTCAACAGGCAAAACAGGCTTGTTTTCCCGCTTCGCCATAGGATATTCAGTTGTTACGATGTAATTCAGCTCGTTTACAAGGTTTGGAGTTACAGTCAACACAAATAAGTCGCTCTTTACAAGAGCTTCGCGGATGGAATCGTTGAAATTTTCACCTGGCGTGAGGAATTCATCGTACCATATCGCAATGTCGCGGCAGAAGTTATTTCTGTGAATAAGCTTCATCAGCTCCTGAGCGTATTTTCTGTCCTTTTTACGGTAGCTGAGGAAGACATATGCGTCAAAAGCCGCGCGGATTTTGTCGGCGAGTTTGTCGCCGACAAGAATTGATTCAAGATATTTTTTAAGCTTTTCATCATAGCTGATTTCGGTGGCATCGTTGGAGTATTTGTTGAGAAACTGCAGATTGCCGCATTTGTAGTTGAAAAGCTTTTCGAGCCCCGGCTCCTGCATAAGCGGCAGAATCGGAATGTGGTTTTCGGCGGCAATTTTGAACTCTGTGGCAAAAGCTTCATTTTCTGTGGTCAGAAATTTTGCAGTCACAGGAATAACGAACAGCTGCATCTGCTTTAGGTCATTTTTTAAATCATCATCAAGCGGGGAATAATCATCACGATACCAGACTGCGCAATTCTGATTTGACAGAATATCATTGGAAATCTTGTCAAAAAAATTGTTGAAATCGTCGTGATGGCAGCAAAAATAAACTCTCGGCTTGCCCTGCGGACTGACAGAGCCACGGATTTTATATTTTAAAGATGACATAAGCGTATCTCCTTGGAGTTGATAATGCAATTATAACACAGAGCGATGTGATTGGCAATTTGCCTTTTAGATAAAAATGTGCTATAATATAAATAATAGCAAAAGGGGGATTTACCGATGAAAAAAGTATGGATAGTTTTATTGGCAGTAATTGCAGTGATTGCTGTTGTGGGTGGTATTTTATGGTTTAATTTCACACAGTCTCCGGAATATGCACTTATGCAGATTGGCAAGGACATAGCTGAGCAGGGGATTGATGGACTTTATACCCATCTTACTGATGAAGGTCAGCAGATGTTTGACAACATAGGCAAGGTAACTGATAATCAGATTGTAGGCGCACTCGTTGGACTTCTCGGTCTTGAAGATGACATTGCAATTTTCAAGGAAAATCTTGAAAATATGAAATGGGAAGCCGAGGACATTATGAAGGGCGAAAATAATGCCAGGGTTATCCTTGATTTTGAGTATAACGAGGACATCGAAGGCTCTGTTGAGATTTCCATGATAAAGCAGGAAAAGGAATGGAAAATTGATGGATTTGAAATGCCTCAGTTTGATAAATAAAGAAAAGCACCCGAAAGGGTGCTTTTTCTATAACAATTCATCGAGAACTTTACGGGCAAAGGAAACTGCTTTATCGGGATCAAAATCCATCTGTGTGCCTGAGCGATAGGCACGTGCGGCAGAAAATATAAAGTTGGAATAGCCCGGAATATTAAGCATACCCCAGAGAGCACCTTCCACCTTTGAAAGAATCTGTCCCTTGCGCTTATAAGCGAGAGCGCGGCAGAGATTGAGAGTAAGATAAACGGGGGTTTCTGTAATTTCGGAAACGGCATTTTCAACATCATAAATAATACTGTCCAAATAATCCTCACGGCTTATAATGTCAAAAACGTCGGAGATTTTCTCGCCGAAAAGCCTTTTGCCGTGGGTGTTTATAACGGAAAAATGAGCTGCAAGATCTCTGTCTGTACCATTCATATGTGCTATGTATTCATCCGGAGCCGTCGTATAAGCCTCCAGATGAGCCTTTGAATAATGGAGCTCAAAAGGAGCGGGATGAACAAAGGGACGGCAGGACGAGCGAAGAACGATGCTCATTTCGATGCGATCACTCAGATTGACGACCATATCGAGATATTTTCGTTTTTTATCGGGTAAAAGCGGAGTGTTTACCACCACAATGAGATCAATATCGCTTTTGTCACGGTTAAATCCGCCCATTGCAAGTGAGCCATGGAGATAGATACCGACCAGATTATCACCAAGTATATTTTGGGAGTACCCGACAAAATCATATAGTAATTTTTCCATAATTTTACACCTCATTATTTGATTCAGCCACTTCAGGGACAGAGTCAATAATTCAATTATAACACAAAACAGTATGATTGGCAAACGAAAGAAAACGTATTTGATTAAGTAACAAAACACATACCACAAAAGGCAGATATTGCAAAGACTGAAAAGGGAAATCACAGCAAGGATTGTGACGGCTACAAGAAGGAGGCCGACAGGAGGTTAGCTCGTGGCTGTTTTTTTCAACCAACAACTACAACGGACAAAAAAACATGATACACTGGGAAAATATTTGTTTTATAAATAAAAGAATGAATAAAAATTGAAAAAAGCAATAATACAATGCAAAGATTTTTGACATCTTGACACAATTTAGCGAAAAAAATATAATAAAAGGGATACGTAAAAATGGTTTGCATAACTGTTTTGGCGTGAAAAATATTTATTGAAAAACAGGAGATACCTTCTGAAAAAATCGAAAGGAAATATAGAAATGAAGCCTGATAAGGTTGAAACAAATACAACAGAAAAGAAAATCAGATGGGGCGGTAAGTTTGTAATCATCGCACTTGCAGCAATCGTCCTTGTTGCATATCTCGCAATTCCTGCGGTAAGGAGCGGTCTGAATTCGCTTGTAGCAATGTTCCAGACAGGGGACTTTGAGGCGATGCGTGAGTACATTGCACAGTATGGCACATGGGCTATGGCAGTTTCCTTCCTGCTCATGATGTTCCAGTCCATAGCGGCTCCTCTTCCTGCATTCTTTATAACACTTACAAATGCTAACCTCTTCGGCTGGTGGCAGGGTGCTATCCTTTCATGGTCTTCCGCTATGGCAGGCGCAGCAATGTGCTTCTATATCGCAAGAATCCTCGGCCGTGATGTTGTAGAAAAAATCTGCACGAAGAAGGCTCTCGAACAGATTGACGGCTTCTTCAATAAATATGGTAAGAAGAGTATTATGGTAGCGCGTCTGCTTCCATTCATCTCCTTCGATATCGTCAGCTATGCAGCAGGTCTCACATCCATGGGCTTCTGGGGCTTCTTTATCGCAACTGGTATCGGTCAGCTTCCTGCAACAATCGTTTATTCCTATGTAGGCGGTATGCTCACAGGTGGCGCAAAACTTTTGTTCACAGGTCTTCTTTGTCTCTTTGCTCTTGCTCTTCTCGTTACAATCGTACGTTCTGTATGGACAACACGTCAGAAGAACAACGAAAATAAGGATAGCGGGAAGTTAAGATAATCAGGCTGGATTATCAGGCTTATGGCAGCGCAGAGATCTGCGATAAGTCTGCAAAGGTGCAGTTTCACTTCAGCAAGGAGGATATCTATGAGTAAAGCAGCTGAACATGCGGCATCATGTGTCCACTGCGGACTGTGCACAAAAAAATGCACATTTCTTTCAAAATACAATATGGATCTTAAAGGATTTTCCGAGCGCAAGGATCTGGCATATCACTGTTTCTTGTGCGGAGACTGCTCTGCAGTATGCCCAAAGGGTATAGACGGCAGAGAAGTGGCTCTTGCTATGCGCCGTGAGAGTGTAGAGCAGGCTGGCGGCAAGGTCACAGAGCCGGGCTATGGCTCTCTCATCTGGGAAAAGAATGACTATAAGTTCCGCAATTATAAAAAGGGCAAGGGAAAGACTGTGCTTTTTCCCGGCTGTAATTTCCCGTCTTTCTTCCCGAAGACAACCGATGCTCTCATTGCCCTTCTCAGAGAAAAGGCAGATATCGGTGTTGTTTTCGATTGCTGCGGCAAACCCGTCAAAGAGCTTGGTCTTGCAAAAGATGAAGAAAAATATATCGCAGGGCTCAATAAGCGTCTCAGGGACGCAGGCATCGAGGAAATCGTCGTGCTTTGTCCTAACTGCTATTATTATCTCAAGCCACGCCTTGAGGTGCCTATGGTCAATATCTATGACAAGCTGACTCAGCTCGGTCTTGGCAATAAGATAGCTGAAAACAAGGCGAATATCTTTGTTCCATGCCCTGATAAAAAGACTCTCGAGCTTCAGAAGGCATTTATGCCGTTCATCGAGGGTGAAAGCGAAAATATTCCGGGCGTGCAGTGCTGCGGTCTCGGCGGCTGTGCGGCAGGCAAGGAGCCTGAACTTTCCGCAGGCTTCAGAAATGACGTCAAGGAGAGAAATCTCGACAATGTCTATGCATACTGTGCATCCTGTGCAGGCTGTCTGTGCAGAAGTGGTGTCACAAATGTCCACCATGTGCTCGTCGATATTCTCGGCACAAAGGAAGAATCCGAGCTCAGCATGCGCTCACTCTGGAACAGAGCAAAACGCGTATTTTAATATGTAATAAATACAATATCCACCTTAATCCAAAGGTGGATATTTTTATGTGTGATATGTACAAAATGATGTTGCGTGGTCGACCAATTATTGGATATTCGTATATTTGGACGCGATTATTATTGATTAAATCTATAAAGCGCTCAAAAAATTATAGTATATATCTATTGGACTTTGAGATAAATGTCGAATATAATAATAATGTGGCAGTATGTCCGGAACAAAACGGCGTGTCCACAGGGGGAAATTATGAAAAAAGCTTTGATAATCTTCACACGCGTTCCCGAGGCGGGAAAAACCAAGACAAGAATGATGCCGGCATTGTCTCCGATGGAATGTGAAGAATTGCATACAGCCTTTCTTAAGGATATAAAGGCACAGGCTGAAAAGTCGGATGCCGATATTTTTGTGTGTTTTACCCCTGAAGAGGGCAAAATGAAGCTGGAAAATATTCTCGGTCAGCAGAAGGCATATTTCCCACAGGCTGGGGAAAATCTCGGCGTGCGAATGCACACAGCCATCGAATGCGTCCTCAATATGGGCTATGAAAAGTGCCTGCTTATGGGGACAGATGTGCCGGAAATCAAGGCCGAATATCTGGCGAAAGCCTTTGATGAGCTGGATAGCAACGACATCGTCTACGGCAGGACGAAAGACGGGGGATATTACCTTGTCGGTATGAAAAAGGCCATGAAAGAGGTCTTTGACATTCCGTCTTACGGCCACGCAAATGTCTGGCAGGACACAATGGAGCATCTCAGCAGGATGAATCTCTCTGTCGGCTTCACACAGGAAATGTTTGATATGGACGATATCTCTGACCTTGACGGATACAGACGCCGTATGGCAGATGATGCCGTGCTTAAAAACAGCGAAACAGGCAGATTTCTCGATAAAACACCACGCATTTCTGTCATAATCCCTATTTACAATGAGGAAAAGACAATCGAAAGCCTTATGGCTCAGCTCGAGCCTTTCAAGGATAAATGCGAAATCATTTTCGCAGACGGCGGAAGCCGCGATAAGACAAGAGAGCTTATGGGTGACCGTTTCAGAGTCATCGACACAGCCAAGGGCAGAGCCAACCAGATGAATGAGGCGGCAAAGGTTTCCTGCGGCAATATTTTGTTCTTCCTCCACTGCGACAGTGAGTTTCCGAAGACATTCATCGAGGAAATCAAGGATGTGATGAAGAAGCACCGTGCAGGCTGCTTCGGCATAGCTTTCCATAGCTGGGACCCTACAATGCTTGTATGCCGTGTCGTTTCCAACCACAGAATCAAAGACCGCAAGGTTATGTTTGGTGACCAGGGCATCTTCATCGAGCGAGACCTTTTCTTCGAAATCGGAATGTATCCAAGCATTCCAATTATGGAAGACTATCAGCTTTCGCTGACACTCAAGGAAAAGAAGATAAAGCTGGGCATTGCCAAGCACAGAATATATACATCGCCACGTCGCTTCGGCAAGGGATTTTTCCATAAAGTCGACGTTATGTGGAAGATGAACCGCCTGCGCAAAATGTACCGCGACGGCGTCGATATACAGAAGATATCCGATATGTACCGCGATATAAGGTGAGAAAAATGGACGGAATTAAAGGCTTAAGAGAATATATCGCTCTTGACAAATACCGCAAGGCGCTGGGGCTTCCCGACGAGATAACCGAAAAATATGAAATGCTCGCACAGGGCGAATACAACAGAAACTATAGCTTTGTTCATCCTGCGACAGGGCAGAAGCTGTTGCTTCGCATCAATTTCGGCAGTCAGATGCACCTTGAAGACCAGATTGGCTATGAATACAAGGCTCTTATGAATCTTGCAGATTCCGGAAGAACGCCGAAGGCGCTCTATGTGGATTCCTACCTTGAGCATCTTTCGCAGGGCGTTATGGTCATGGAATATCTG